>JARBTT010000149.1 GCA_029240055.1 Anaerosinus sp. | reverse complement strand
AAATTAGCCATTTCAATAGCAGACATTGCACTATCATACCCTTTATTACCAACTTTTGTACCGGCACGTTCAATTGCTTGTTCAATATTTTCTGTTGTAACAACACCAAAAATTGTTGGGACACCACTTGCTAGTCCAACTTGTGCAACACCTTTTGCTACTTCATTACATACATAATCATAATGTGAAGTTGATCCACGAATGACTGCTCCTAAACAAATAACAGCATCATATTTTTTACTAGTTGTCATTTTTTGTGCAATCATTGGAATCTCGTAAGCACCTGGAACCCAAGCAACATCTATATCTGATTCATTCGCACCATGTCTAATAAGACCATCTAACGCACCACCTAATAATTTACTTGTAATAAATTCATTAAACCTTGCAACGACGATACCAACTTTTAAACCTTCTGCGATTAATTTACCTTCAATAATATTTGCCATTTTTATTTCCCCCTAATCTTCTTTTAATATGTGTCCCATTTTTATTTTCTTGACAGATAAGTATTTTTCATTAAATTTATTCGCCTTCATTTCTAAAGGAACTCTATCAATAATTTTTAAACCATACCCCTCAAGCCCTGCTCGTTTGGCTGGATTATTGGTTAAAAGACGAATGCTACTCAAGCCTAAATCAGCTAAAATTTGCGCACCAATTCCATAGTCACGCAAATCGGGAGCAAAACCTAATAAAACATTTGCCTCAACAGTGTCTTTCCCCTCATCCTGCAATGCATATGCTCGAAGCTTATTAGCAAGACCAATGCCACGGCCTTCTTGACGCATGTAAAGGACGACACCTTCACCTTCAGCTTCAATACGTTCTAGAGCTGCTACCAACTGATCGCCACAATCACAACGTAATGAACCAAAAGCATCACCAGTTAAACATTCCGAATGTACACGAACCAAAACATTTTCCTTTCCTTTAACATTCCCTTTCACAATGGCAACATGACACTTATCATCCAATTTATTCTCATAAGCAATCATCTTAAATTGGCCATATTTACTCGGCAACTTAGTTTCTGCACCACGAATAATAAATTTTTCATTATTTTTGCGATATTTAATCAACTCTGCAATTGTGATAATTTTTAAATCGTGTTTCTTCACAAATTCCATTAAATCGGGCACACGTGCCATTGAGCCATCTTCATTCATAATTTCACATATTACACCAGCTGGGATCAGTCCAGCTAACATTGCCATATCCACCGCGGCTTCAGTATGGCCAGTTCTTCTTAAAACACCACCTTCTACTGAACGCAATGGAAAGACATGTCCTGGGCGTCGCAAACTACTTGCTTTTGCATTTGTATCCAAAATTGTCTTTATTGTATGTGCTCTTTCAAAAGCTGATATCCCCGTTGTTGTATCATAAGCATCAACAGATATTGTAAAGGCCGTGCCATGTGCATCTGTGTTATTAGCAACCATAGCCCCAATCGCTAAAGTGTCTAAACGTTCACCATGAATTGGCATACAAATTAAACCACGCCCATACATAGCCATAAAATTAATCGCTTCTGGCGTTACCTTCTCAGCTGCCATGATTAAATCGCCCTCATTCTCACGATCTTCATCATCTACAACAACAATAATTTTTCCCTTTTTAATGTCCTCGATAGCTTCTTCTATTGTATTAAAATTCACCTAAAAAACTCCTTTTAAAAACCATTTTCTTTAAGAAACTCTATTGATAAATTATTCTTTTTATTTTGCAAGGAATTTTCAGTTTGAAAAAACAATAATCGTTCTACGTATTTTCCGATGATATCATTTTCAATATTTACAAAATCCCCAGACTTCTTTATTGCTAACGTTGTGGCACTTACAGTGTGAGGAATAATAGAAACACTAAACCAAGTATCACTGCATTTAACTACAGTCAAGCTAATCCCATCAATAGTAACAGATCCTTTTTCTATAACATATTTAGCTATTGATTCATTAACTTTAATTTTAATGATAATCGCATTATCATCCTTATCCATACTTATAATTTCACCCATACCATCAACATGTCCACTAACGATATGACCACCTAACCGAGTATTAAGACTCAACGCACGCTCTAAATTTACAAAATCGCCAGACTTTATATTTGCAAGCGCTGTACGATTTAAGGTCTCTGGCATAACATCAGCAGTAAACTCATTGGCGGTAAAATCAACAACTGTTAAGCATGCTCCACTAACAGCGATACTATCTCCTAGATTAATATCCTCTAAAATTTTATTTGCTTTTACTGTCAACTTTACTGACCGACTACTATGAACAACAGTTTTTATGCTCCCTAATTCTTCCACGATTCCAGTAAACATATCAAATCTCCTTATCAGACACATATGCCGTTATTAAAATATCACCATCAATAATTTTTGTTGTCATATTTTTGAGCATACAAGCATCTTTTAAAGCTGTAATCCCATGACCACCTATTGGCGTCGGAGCTGTCTTGCCACCAATTATTTTAGGTGCAATAAAGACATGTACTTTATCTACTAAATTTTCTTTTAACAACATTTCATTAATTGTTGCTCCGCCTTCAACAAAGACACTACTTATCTTTCTTTCTCCTAATAATGCAAATAAGCTCTGTAAATCAACTTGATCATTCTTAGTTGCTACCACAACAACCTCCACGCCTTTTTCTCTTAATGCTTTAATCTTTGCACTAGGCGCTTTATCAGTAACAGCTATAATTGTTCGTGCTGATCCATCAACAACATTTGCATTTAACGGTGTTCTTGCCATACTATCAACGATAACACGGACAGGATTCTTGCCACATTCCCCCAGCCTTGTTGTTAAACTAGGATTATCGGTTAAAACTGTGCCAATCCCCACTAATATACTATCATAAATATCCCGCATTTCATGTACGAGTTTTCGAGAAGTGTCATTTGTAATCCATTTAGACTCTCCAGAAGCAGTTGCAATCTTTCCATCCAAAGTCATTGCTGTTTTCAAAACAACAAATGGCATTTTTGTTTTGATCCATTTCAAAAAAACTTCATTTAAATTCATTGCTTTCTCAGTTAAAATACCTTCGATAACTTCAATGCCTGCTTCTCTTAGCATTTTTAAGCCATTTCCTGCAACCAAGGGATTTGGATCAGTCATTGCAACAACAATCTTTTTAATTCCTGCGTCAATTATCGCCTGACTACACGGTGGAGTACGCCCATAATGTGAACAAGGTTCTAACGTTACGTAAATCGTTGCACCATCAGCCAACTCTCCCGCTTGGCGCAAAGCATGTACTTCCGCATGCGGCGTTCCTGACTTTCTATGCCAACCTTGACCAACAATTCTGCCATCACGTACAACCACAGCACCAACAAGTGGATTAGGGCTCGTTCTTCCCAACGCATAACGAGCAATATTTAAAGCTTGTTGCATATACTCTTCATGCATGAATATTCCTCCATTTATCATTGCCAAAATAGAAAAAGACTATCAAAAAGCATACACTTTTCAACAGTCTTTTAAATTAAAAACAAACACCTATAGCGATAAAAAAATATCTCTATAAGCTGCGCCTTTTTTCATCCAGACTATACTGTCGGCTCTGGAATCTAACCAGATCTGCCTAACGGCTCGCGGGCTATACCGCCGGTAAGGAATTAAAAGAATTCTCTTTTTCACCTTGCCCCAAAGACTGCTTCCTATTCATTTCACGCGTTCAGACTAACATGTTTTTTATAGAATGTCAAGTTTTTTTCTAATTTATGTAATACTTTTGTGATTGATATATGATAATGTCCCATTATACGGTTTTTTTATCACGAAATATCCACTATATGTAATAGCAATGGATAATCACTATTGTTTGCCCACAAACTTTCAAGTTGCCCACAACCATTTATTAGGAGTTTTTATACAGAAAGATACTTCATAGCATCGGTTTCTTCTTCAACATCACTATGTCCATAAGTGTTTAATAAAGTGGTTACATCAGCCCATCCACCGATATGCTGTATTGTAGGCAATGGAACTTTTTCTTTTAATAGTATTTTCGCCATAGTATGTCTTGTGCAATGAAGTGTTAATCTTTCATCTAATCCAAGAATCCTCACATATCGTTTAAAACACTGTGAAATACTACCTGGAGTGTAACATGAGCCATCCTTTTTATGAAATATTAAAGTATCTTCACTGAAATATGGCTCATTGCTTTTTTGTAACTCATACATGATCTTTAGCGTATACATTGTCTTATCACTTAGTCTAATCCAGCGAATTGACGCTTCAGTTTTAGGAGTATCCTTTATTTTACCCTTAAAGTTTTCAATATCTTTTATGACAGTTGGCTTAATGTATATTGCTTTTTTAATGAAGTTAACGTTGCGCCAAGGGATTCCTAGTATTTCTCCACGTCTACAGCCAGTTTCAAAATACAGTTTAAATAAAAAGTATTTACTGTAGTTGGTTTTCCTTAGATGATCCATAAACTTACGCTTGGCATCTTTAGTGAAATACGCTCTTTCGACCTTCGGTTGTTTTGGGAGCTTTGTATTTATACATGGATTTTTAGTGATTATTTCTCGTTCAACTAAGTAATTAAAATAGCTTTTTATAAAGGTTCTAATTTTTTGTACATATTTAATACTTAGCTTATCACTCTTTTTGCATACGTGTTTATTCCCATTTTTCAGCAATGACATTAGAAACATTTGAATTATATCACTATCTATTTCCCTGACATCTAATTCACCTAGTATAGGATAAACATGGACAAATATCATTGTGTTATAAGACTCTATTGTGGATTCTTCTATGAATGGCTTTTTTCTATACTTGTACCATCTCAATATACTGTCCTTGAGAAGAATAATCTTATCAACCTTCTTGGGCTTTTCTTCTTTCTTCTTCCCTACGACAGCCAATAGTAATACCTTGTCCATCTTATACAAGTCCATTAAATTATCTCTGGTTTCAATGGCTTTCTCCATGGTTTTTGCTGTCCGTACAATTGATATTGCCTTGCCATCAACTTTTGGTCTTAGCTGTATTTCGTATGAGTTACGATCCTCCCTAAATCTAATATATCTTTCCTGCTGCTTTTCCATTTTACTAACTCCATTCTAATAAAACAGATCGCTATAACAGTTTTATTTTAACACAAAATAGATGTGATAATTAAAATTTAACATATTTAATCTGATCGCCAGAAAGTTGTTCTGTTGTTCCATCAGTATATTCAATCTTGATTTTTATCAAATCAGCTCTCACAATAGTATTATTATACCAAGCACATTCCCAACTTGTATTCTCGCCATTCCATTGCCCGGGATTAATAGGCCCAGTTACCTTACCTGTAAATTCTGAACTACGACGAATAGTACATGAAACAGCATCGTTCACAGAATTATAAGGAACAACAGTAAAATAGCAATATTTCACTGTTTTACTGGATGTATTTTGCCATACAATATTGAGATCAACACCACCAGCACTGTTAGGACTATCTGTAGATACTTTTGAAACTCTAATAATTGAACGAGCTTTGTCTTGATTGGAGCGTTGTGCTAATTCTTTTTTCTTTTGTTCCTCTTCTTGTTGTTTAGCTAATTGTGCAGCTTCTTCGTTTTTAGCTTGAGCTACATAGCCTTGTGCTTCATTTGCTTCTTTGCTTCCAGGGTGTTGTTTTGAAAGTTCATCTGCTGCTGAATATAATTCTTTATATTGTTTATGTTCAAATAAAGATTTCACTTCAGCCAAACGTCGTTCTGCTCCATTTTTTAGTTCGTCAATTGTTGTTGATTGCCTCTAAACAATCCTCAGTAGTCGAAGTATTCTCTTGATGATTTATAAATGACTTTAGCTCATCCAGTAGCAATAAATCACATGCTCTGTATATGTCAGTACGCAAATTCAACATATCTTTTATCAGCATAATATTGTTTCTATGTTCCTTGCCTTGCCTGTCTATTAGTATCATATAATCACTCACTTTCAATTATTGTGTTGTTAGGGGCTTATCAGAGGGGGACTAAAAACAATCCGCCCTCAAAACAACCTTGATTCTATAAGGGTTCATGGGGTCTAAAATGCGTCAGAATCATCGTTTGCTTATGTTTGTACCTAAAGTGCGATTCTGGGTATCCTGAACGTCATTAATTAAACTTAGATTTTGTAAAACATTTGCAGGGAAACTTTACCTCCTGTAGAATTACCAATAATATACTAAATAAACAGGAGGCTTTACAAATGGCTGGATTTGGCGAAGAGGAAATTATTACACTAACCAAGGGTTTCATAAACAAACATGCACAAAATATTGAGTGCAAACTCCGTACCAATACGACTGACCAAAATAAGGTTGCAGGCGATTTAGTGGTTAATTTAATAAACAATGTACTTCCCATGATCGTAGCTAATGTTATTAGTGAAAACAACAAGCAAATTGAAAAAGAATTTAATCAATTACGTGAAGCTATTACTACATTAAGTCAGCAAAAGCAATAATAAGTTT
>JARBTT010000148.1 GCA_029240055.1 Anaerosinus sp. | reverse complement strand
GCAATCGGGATATTTCTGGCGGACTGACCACATTCTGGCTGCGTTCTTCCTTACAAATTTCGGCGCGTGAACAAGTGGACTTGTTGCACAGGCTATACGCAGGAGAATTGCCGATGTCTCCTCAAAATGTGGAGATAGTGAAAAAGAATATTACTTTATTGGCAAATGATAATGTGCGATTTATGGGTAAAACAGGTTCGGGATTACAGGATGATAAATGGATATTAGGATGGTTTGTTGGCTGTGTCGAAAAACAGGGGCATCGCTATTTCTTCGCCACCAATATTCAAGCACCCGACGGCGCAATTGGTGGAAAAGCTAGAGAGATAACGAAATCAATATTAAAAGACCTGCAAGTTTTACAGTAAGGACGGCTGGGAGTTATTCTAACAAACAAATATATTTCTAATGGCGCTATCGTAAATGCTGGCAGAATGATTCTTGGGTTAGAATAACAGATTAAAAAATATTAAATTACTTGCAAAACTATACAATAAAAGCCACGAAATTCGTGGCTTTTATTGTATAGTTTTATATTATGATTCAATCATTTCAATAGGTTTGTTTTCTGCTCCCCAATGAGACATGAGCTCTAATATGGGAAGCAAGGTATTGCCTCTCTCGGTTAAGGAGTATTCCACTTTGGGCGGAATTTGATGATATTCTTTTCGGTGGATCAATTGCTCGGCTTCTAGTTCTTTTAGTTGCTGGCTTAACATTTTATGGGTGATCGGTGGTATTGATTTTTTGATTTCCCCATACCTTTGTATGCCATTTTGAAATAGTTTATAAAGGATCATCCATTTCCATTTACCACCGACCACGGATAGTGTATAAGCGATGGAACAATTACATTCAGCTGGCGACCATTTTTGCATCATTACTCTCCTTTTAGATAGTATCTACCGTAAAAGTGCATACTTTCTTTTTATTTTAAATCATATACAATGGAAAGAAGAAAATCAAGTAAAAAAGGACCGATACTCAGTTATGTAAAATAAAATTTACATAACTGAGTATCGAAAGAGGATAATAAAAATGGAATATTCTTTATCGCAAAAACGAAGTATAAATTTTTTAGTGTTTATCGTACCATTCTTGCTCGGGCTAGGGGTTGATTTATATGTTCCTTCTTTACCGGCAATTACCAATTACTTTCATACGCAAGCGAGTTTTGTACAATTAACGATTAGTTTGTATATGTTAGGCTATGGCATTGGGCAGACTATTCTTGGGGTGCTGTCGGATAGCTTTGGTCGTAGGAAAGTTCTGCTACTGAGTGCTTTGTTCTTTACATTGGTAAGTTTTTTAGCGATTTTTTCATCTAATGTGTTTATGCTAGAAATGTGCCGATTTTTACAGGGAATTAGTGTGGCAGGCTTGGCCGTTGTAGCCAGAGCAATTATAGTAGACGTTTTTTCTGGTGCTGAATTAGCGAAGGCAACCAATTCGCTTACGCTAAGTTGGTCTTTGGGTCCGATCATTGCACCTTTCATTGGCGGTTACTTACAGCATTACTTTGATTGGCAAGCTAGTTTTTATCTATTTGGTTTGTATGGATTGTTTATTTTTGTGTATGCTTTTACCAAGCTGCCAGAGACAAATTTGCATTTAGTTGAGTTAAGCTTTTCAAAAACTTATAACAGTATACGTTTGATTGGCGCGCATCCGGTATTTATGCTGCTTACGACAGTATCAGGTTTTTGTTATGCAATTGTAGTCTTATTTAATGTAGTTGGTCCATTTTTGATTCAAACCGTGCTAAAGTATTCGGTGATTGACTATGGAAATCTTGCTTTGGTATTAGGGTGTGCCTACTTTTTAGGTGCGCTATCAAACCGTTTTGCTAGTAATTATTTTAAGAGCAAAACGTTGCTGCTTTTTGGATTACTTAGCGCTTTCACCAGCAGTATATTGATGATGTTGTTAGGTTTTACGTTCGGAATAAATCTATATGTTGTTTTAATTCCTACTTTTCTCATTTTCTTTTTCATTGGTTTTATTGTTCCAAATGCACTTGTGCAAACTATGACATTGTTTTCTAAAACAGCAGGTACAGCGAGTTCGATTTTTGGCACGTTAACAGGAATCATCGTATTCTTCGTAACGATCTTTGGTAGTAGCTTAAAAACCGATTCACAAATTCCGTTGTCATTTATTTATCTTGTATTACTGCTGTTATCAATGATCTTGTTTCTCTTCACGCGAAATGTTGAAAGTGAAAAGTAATAGCGACTTTGTTCTTTGCAATGTGCTATGATAGGTATAAGGATCGATAAACTACAGTAAGCTAGCACTAAGAGAATTTGAAGAAAATGAGGGTTAACATCGTATGAATGGTCAAAACATTGAAAAGCATGTTTTTAGCAAAGAAATAGCCAGCGCATTAAAAGAATTGGGGTATGATACACTTACTGAGGTTCAAGAGGAAGTTATCCCTTGCGTTTTGGCAGGAGAAGATATCATCGTTAAATCCCAGACTGGGAGTGGTAAGACAGCGGCTTTTGCTATTCCAGTTTGTGAAAAAATAGAAATCGAACAAAAAAATCCCCAAGTATTGGTACTTACGCCAACGAGAGAATTAGCAGTACAAATCAAACAGGAGATTTCTAATATAGGGAGATTTAAGAGAGTAAAATGTGCTGCTGTTTTTGGCAGACAACCTATCGAAGTGCAAAAACGAGAATTAAGACAAAGGGTACATGTTGTGGTTGGAACGCCAGGGAGAACTTTTGATCATATTGAAAGAGGTAACATAAATCTAGAAGAAGTGAAGTACCTCATTATTGATGAAGCGGATAAAATGTTGGAGATGGGGTTCATTGATCAGATCGAGGACATTATAAAAGTGTTGCCAGAAGATAGGATTACGATGGTGTTTTCGGCTACAATGGCAGCTAGAATTCAGGAAATCTGTAAACAATACATGAAAGAGCCTGCTACCATAGAAATTGATTCTCAGACTTTTAGTTTGGAAAACATTCGTCAAGGTTATTATGAAGTACGTGAAGAAGATAAGTTTCAATTGATGATGAAACTTATCTATGTTGAAAGACCGGAGAGTTGTATCATCTTTTGCAATACGAGAGATAAAGTGGAAGACGTGTTTGCGAAGATGAAATGTAAAGATTATTCCTGTAAAACATTGCATGGTGGAATGGAACAGCGAGATCGGTTAGCTTCAATTCAAGAATTTAAAAGAGGCGAATTTCAGTTTTTGATTGCCACAGATGTAGCAGCGCGGGGAATCCATATAGACGATATCTCATTGGTAGTTAATTATGATATGCCGCAAGAAAATGAAAGCTATGTTCATCGAATTGGCAGAACAGGGCGGGCTGGTAATTCTGGGGTAGCGCTTACCTTTGCAACTAGGTATGAATGCAAACTATTGCATAAGATTGAAGATTATGTTGATTATGAGATTCCTGAGCAAGAAATTCCGACCATAGATGAAGTGGAAGAGGGAAAATTAATTTTTAATAAGCTTGAGGCGATTCCGCTGACTTTGAAAGTTGATAAAAGCGAAAAATTGAATGAGCATATTACGAGAATTCGAATTAATGCTGGTAAAAAAACTAAGATGCGTCCAGGCGATATAATGGGAGCACTTACTACGATTAAAGGAATCAGTGGAAGTGATATTGGGATTATCAATATCCAAGATACCTGCTCCTATGTTGAAATTCTCAATGATAAAGGTGAACTTGTCATTGAGGCACTTAAAACCACGAAGATCAAAGGGAAGATTCAGACGGTAAAAGAAGTTCACGTAGTATAATCAGTGATCACAGAGCATTGCAACTGATAATGATGTTTTTGTTTTAATTATATATCAATAAATTTTTAAGGGGTTATCGCACTAATCTTTAGTGTGATAACCCCCTAGCTTTATGTTCAGCCGCCAACCTGAAACATTTTGCGCAAATCTTGACCTTCAACTACTGAATCATCATTAAAATGATGTTCTTGTGGCTTTTTATAAATATTTTGTTCGATCACCGCACGAATATCTTCATCATTTTTTTGATTTCGCAGTAAATCTTTTAAATCTACGCCTTTATCGTACTGTAGACAAAGTTTTAAAAAACCATTGGCTGTTAGACGAATTCTATTACAGGTTGTACAAAATTTATTATGCATTGCTTCAATAAAGCCAATCTTTCCTTTAAATCTTGGAAATGAATAATAGGTTGCAGGACCATTACCAAGATGCCCCGACCAAGGAAATGATTTACCATATTTTTTTTGCAACATTGAAACAATCGTAGTTTTTTCAATTGCCGTAAAATCATGTGCCATGCCAATTGGCATCAATTCAATAAATCGAACCGAAATGGGATGCTTTTGTGCAAAACCAGCAATAGCAACTAATTGATCTTTATTAACTTCTTCAATTGGTACACAATTGATCTTAATGTTTTCACAGTTTAACGCAAGTAAAGTATCAATGCCTTGTATTACGTTAGACAATTGGTCGTGGCGCGTCAACTGATGGAATTTTTCTCTATCGAGCGTATCCAAACTGATATTAAACCCGTCAATTCCTGCTGAAATTAAATCCTTCGCCATTTTGGGAAGCAAAATACCGTTGGTCGTAATCGTAACTTGCTCAATTTGCGGAATAGATTTCAATTCCGCAATAAGATGGCAAATATTTAACTTGATTAGCGGTTCGCCGCCAGTTAATTTGATTTTTTTAATACCAAGTCCGGCAAAAATTTTTGCTAATCTTATAATTTCTTCGTAAGAGAGCATATCCTTACGACCGAGTTGTTCGACACCGGTTTCTGGCATACAATATTTGCAGCATAAATTACAGCGATCCGTAAGTGAAATTCGCATATAATCTATTGTTCGTCCAAACTGATCTAACATCAGGCGCACCTTCTTACTTTATAAAACATTTGTATTTACAAAATTACCACTTTTTCCACCGGATTTCTCCAGGAGAGCAATCGTTCGAATCTCCATTGTTTTGTCTAATGCCTTGCACATATCATAAATTGTTAAAAGTGCTGTACTTACAGCTGTCAATGCTTCCATCTCCACCCCAGTTTGTCCATTGACTTTTACCGTTGCACTTGCTTCTACAGCAGATTCGTCTGGTAGTAGGACAAAGTCAACACTACATTTCGTGATAAGCAGTGGATGACACATGGGAATTAAACTGCTCGCCTGTTTTGCAGCCATGATGCCAGCTACACGAGCTACACCTAAGACATCGCCCTTTTTTACGGTACCTTCGGCAATGGCTTTATACACTTCTTTATTTACGACGATTTTGCCTTTGGCAGTAGCAATACGGCTAGTGCTCATTTTTTCACTTACATCAACCATAATTGCATTTCCTTTTGCATCAAAATGTGACAATCGTTCCATTTCTTTACACCTCGCATGTTGTTTAATGTATACATTGATTAGGAGCAACTTTATCGTTTTACTAATAAATTAACTCTTATGCTTATTTAAAACAATTCGTTCTGGATGTGTATAAACGCAAAAAGAATCACAACGCATACGTCCGACAATTGTAATGCCCAATTCTTTTGCCATCCCTAAGGCTAGTGTCGTTGGCACTGATTTTGCGACAACACAAGGAATTCCCATTTTACTGACCTTAATCAGAATTTCTGAAGAAATTCTGCCACTAAACACAAGCATTTTGTCTTCCAGTTCCATATTCTGCTCTAAGCATTTACCATATAATTTATCAAAAATATTATGACGTCCAATATCTTCTGAATACGATATCAGTTCGCCGTTCTCCACAATAGCTCCACTATGTACGCCATACGTCTTACTATGTGTTGCTGAAGCCTCATGTAGTAAAGTTGCTGTGCTTTTTAAAATATCAGCTGCAATAAATCGTGCTTTGCTATCAATATGTTTTGTTGTTTTATGATCATTAGCAAAATAAAATCCGGCCCGTCCACGTCCACAGCAGGTAGTCAGGCAGCGGCGTAAATAGCCTTCTGTCGATTCTCTTTCAACTATATCAGCTTCAACATGTACCAAACCGTCGTCTTCCTGAATTACCACTTCTTTTATATCTTCAAGACGTTGAACCATTCCTTCGGAAATCAAAAAACCTATGATCAAGTATTTCTGATCTACTGGGGAACATAGCATTGTTGTCGTTTCTTTGCCATTTAAATAGATTGTAAGCGGCATTTCCTCAGATATCATTTGATTAGATTCACTGAATTCATTATTTTTAAACTGAACGACTTCGTATGTTTGTATTGCTTCTATTTTTCCTTGTTCCATATGCTTGCTCCTATTCTTTATTCTAGCGAATTAGCACATTTTAAAATTCTAAAAGTTCCTGATTCATAACATAAAGCAACCTTTTTTACAGGAACACGATTTTTTTAGCTTATCATTGTTAAAATTTTTTTACAAAAATCTCTACGATATGACTTTTAATTCATTATAACATATAAATTTGATTTAAATAAATACACTAGATAGATTAATTTTATTTATAATACTATATAC
>JARBTT010000147.1 GCA_029240055.1 Anaerosinus sp. | reverse complement strand
TTTTGGGTAAGTTCAACAAACGCTTCACTTTGATACCCTGTAACGATCGTAATATCATGAATCCCATATTTATGTAACATTTGAATATTATACTCAATTAACTTTTTGCCCTTAATCTCTAAAAATGACTTTGGCTTTCCGTTTGTAATTTCTCCAAGCCTGCTGCCCTTCCCAGCTGCCATAATAATCGCTTGCATATCTTCTCATCCTCACTTTATTGCTACTAGTTCATAGCCATTGTATATATTTTACGAATAATATCTGACTCTTCGGCTGCTGGATCATTGCTTATATTGCCTGTGACCTGGCTTGCCAGACCCTCTATCTCTGCATCTGAGATTCCTAGTTGACGTAGATTCTTACCGATTGCCAATTGATTGATAAATGTAGTAAAGCTCTGTAAAACTTCATCTTTACTACTACATAAATGCCCACTTAATATTGTAGCAATTTTATTGAACTTGCTTGCTGAATATTGATATCCATAGGTTACCCACGCTGGATATAAGGAGACAAGACCTGCACTATGAGTAGTATCTGTATGCGCACCTATCGGATATTGCAATCTATGAGGCAGAGCAGTTCCAACATTGCCTAAGTTCATCCCCATAAGCATGCTTGCATAACTCATTTGCTCTCTCGCTTCGCTATCCGAGAGATTTTGGGTTAGACGTAAGAGTGCTGTACTTACGATATGAATTACTTGTTCAGACAATAGATCTGAAAACGGTGTTGCTTCTTTGGAAATATAGCTTTCAACTGCATGCGCAAACACATCAAATCCCGTTTCCATCGTTGTAATATAGGGAATATGAATGGTAAACGAAGGATCTACGATTGCTGCTTTTGGATAAATATGTTCACCACGAATCCCTGTTTTTATTTGCTTTTCTAAGCTAGTAATGATCGCACCTTTACTAAGCTCACTGCCTGTTCCTGATGTTGTTGGAATCGCAATGATTGGCAAAGTTTTTTCTGATGGTATTTGACCGTGAAAAAGAAAATCTTCTATAGGCTGCGCAGTACCGATTCCCACCGCGATGGCTTTCGCCGCATCAAGCGCACTGCCACCACCTAAACCTACCACCACCGAAGCTTTTTTCTTTATACCCGTTTCTATTCCCTGCTGAATCTCTGTGAGTTTTGGATTGGCACTAACCTGATCAAAAATCTCTACATGAGTTACCTCTTTAATCTCATGCAGCACATCTACGATATTTGCTACATATCCCAAACGATGTAACGATCTGCCGGTAGTAACCAATAACACCTTGCCTTGCAAAGTATTTTTTTCTTTTTTTAAAGCTTCTTTATAGATTTTATTGCCAAAATAAACTTTTGTCGGCACAAATAAATCAAATTTCTTCATGATACAGCTACATCCCTTTTATAGATTTTCAATTTTGACCTCTCGTTTTGGATAAATATGATTGACAACTTCTAATCGTTTTCTAAACAAGTCTTTTACTGTTGCATACGTATCTTTATATAAACCAAAAATTTCTTGATATTTTTGATGATTTACTTTATTCGGTTTTATAATCATCCTTACGGATGCGAAGCAATCTGCTGCTACTTTTAAATCTGTAAATTCCCCTGCACCAATCAATGCCAGCATCGCAGCTCCTGTCGCAGTTGTTTCAAACTCTGAAAGCACCAAGACATCCTTTCCTGTAATATCTGCTTTTATCTGCGATATTAAATTGATACGAGCCAATCCACCAGACAAACGAATCGTATTGACTTTCACACCTGTTTCTTCAATAGCTTGCATCATATCCATATCGATAAAACCTGCACTTTCAAAAACAGCTCTCGTCATTTCTTTACGTGTGTGCATCCGTTCTAAACCAAAAAATACACCTCTGGCTTCATTATTCCACACTGGAGCGCGTTCACCTAATAAATATGGTAAAAATATAAGTCCCCCCGCACCAAGCAAAGATTCGCCTGCATCCTTTTCCATAACTTCATATGGATACTTTTCATTTTGATAATAACACTGCTTTACCCATTCAATCAGCCCACCGCCTAAGTTGTTAGAGCCACCAACAATATCAATATTCCACTTATGAAACGGCATAGTTAAGATTTTACTGGATGGCTGCAAACTTTTTTGTTTAGATAACGCACGAAACACCGTAACCGTACCAGATACATCACTTGCATCACCCTCATCTGATACACCGCTGCCAAAAAATGAGCAAATCGCATCATAACTTGTAACCACCACCTGAATGTCCTGATTGAGCCCTAAACACGTGGCAACAGTTTCATTCATTCTACCCACAATCGTGCCTGGAGCAACAACTTTTGGCAGAGTTTTTTTATCTATTTCTAATTCATCCAATAATTCTATCGGATAGCTATTACTTTTCGTATCAAAATGATATTTCTGCGCATTAAAGCAATCTGTTACATACTGCCCTGTCATTTTTGCAATAAAAAAATCATTGGGTGATAAAAATTTATAAGTTTTGCCAAATGCATCGGGTTGGTTATTCTTTACCCATAAAATCTTAGGCAGCATCAAATATGGATCCGACTCTAGACCAGTATTTTCTTTCACTTTACTAAACTGTTCTGCCTTTTTCAGTTCTTCACTTTCTGCCTTGGCTCTTTTATCCGATACCATAATACACTTATCAAGAGCACGACAGTTTTTATCTACATAAACAAGGCATGCTGAGGATGTCGTCACCGTAATATACTCTATTTTTTCTTTCTTTAAATCTCGAAGAGATTCTCTTATAACAAGCCCTGCTTTTTCCCACCATTCTGCTGGATCCTGAAGTACAAACTCTTCACTTAAAAATGTTTCTATCTCTTTTGAAGCAGAAGCAAGCTTTTCGCCGTTACTATTAAAAATAATACTTCTGATACTTTTCATTCCCATATTCAGCACTAAAATTTTACTCATATCACTACGCTCCTGCTTCCTCTGTCATTTCTATAAGCTCAATAATCTCATTTTCTGCCGAGCCATTTGCATAATATAATCATGTATAGTTTTTTCTATTTTTACCGCCTCAAATCCGCCTCTTTGCAAAAATCCTTTTTCCTCACATTCTAATATGGCGGACCGATAGGCTTGTTTTACTTCCGTTGAAATATTGATTTTCTTCACATTTTTATAGGAAAACATTTTTAATAAAACGTCATCAGCTAAGCCCGTTCCACCATGAACAACAAATGCTATATCGGTCAAGTTTCCTACCTTTGCAATCATATCATAGTGTATTTGCGGGATTCCTTTATATACTCCGTGCGCTGTTCCGATTGCAACAGCCAGCATGTCAACCTGTGTTTCTTGCAAAAATTTTTCAACCTCTTCTATATTTGCAATTACTTCATTTTCAACTGATAAATCTTCCTCTGTACCTTTGATTTGCCCGATTTCAGCTTCAACCAGCACCTTATGTTTTTTTGCCATTTTACTAACGGTATTCGTCATAGCAATATTGTCATATATCGGTAAATGAGATGCATCAATCATCACTGAATCCCAGCCAGATTGGATTGCCTCATCAATAATTTCTAGATTTCTACAATGATCAAGATGTAAATATACACCTATTCCTCGTCTTTTTGCATATGAATTGATATATATCCGAAATTCATTTTTATCAAGTGCACTAAACACCCTTGCAGAAGTTTGCAATATAACCGCTCTTTTGAGTTCAGTTGCTGCATCAATAATAGCTTTTGCTGAATTTATATCCCAAACATTAAATGCAAAAAATTGTCCTGCATTTTCCGCCATATATTTCATCAGTTCTTCTCCGCTTCTTCTATTATGGTTTCTTCGCCTGGGATTTTTATTGCTACCACAGGATGCACTTTTCTTTGCGCTATTGGTGGAAACTCCATGTAAGTTCCATAGGTAAACTTCAAATAATTATCATAGTCTTTAGCACCATAAAAAATATGATTTTCAAATTGAATCTCTGCACTTTCCTCAAACCATTCTCTTTTAGAACCATAGTTTTTATTCGGTGCGGGAAATAGTGACATACGGACTAATCTGGTTTTCTTTGCATTCACCTTTTGAATCAATTTTTGATAATGTGCTAACACTGCTTTATGAGGTATTTTATATAATAAACTAAACCACATACGCTTCCATTTACTTTTATCAGCAAACCGTCCCACTGCTGACCATAGGACTTTGCGAATACAATAACAGTGAAAACAGTGCAAACAACGCAATAAATAATGATCAGGTACACCATCTATCGGAAATATATCAATAAATATACCTTGTTCATATGGCATATGGCTTTGATTTTCTCGTAAAAACAAGGAATCTTTACGACGGATTTTACCGTAGCCCCATCTATACCCCTCCGTTGCAGTTTGGTCTTGGAAATAAAATCTCGTTGTATCCAGTTCTGTTTTACAAGCTTCACGAAATTTTTCATATTCTGAACGCATCAAAGCGATATCTGCATCATCATCCCATGGGATAAAACCTTTATGTCGAATGGCTCCCAACATCGTTCCTGCAAAAATCTGATACTTTATTTCACATTTTCTACAAATTCGATCCACTTCAATAAGCATTTCAAGCTCTACCATCTGCAATTTTCTTAAAGTCTCATTATCTAACTGTATCAATTCGTTTTCATCCTTTTTAATTCGCTTTTACCCTTGATATTCATCCACAATTCTTTTGGCGCGGTCTGGACAATTGGTGATAAATGCATCCACACCAAATTCGCACATTCTTTTTATATCTATTGTATAATCTACAGTCCACACATGAACCGCTAAATTTTCTTTTCTGCACTCTTCTAAAAAAAGCGGATACCTTAGATTTCGCATTGCTGGATGAAGCGCATCTACACCCATTTTCTTACCGTAGGCAGGTACATCCATAAAACCATCTGCATAAAGTAGTCCTGTCTTAGATTCTGGTGACAATTCCTGCATCTTTTTTACAGAATAGTGATTAAACGACGAATATATGACACGTTTTTCCATATTCATCTTCTTCGTTAATGCAGCAACCTTTTCCTCTAATCCTTCATAGGAAATAATTCCTGTCTTTATTTCTACGTTAATTATTAATGCATTATCTGCCATGATTTGATAGACCTGCTCTAGTGTTGGTATCTCAGTGAACGCGAATTCAGGATGAGTTTTATTAAAATTGAATTTCTTTAGTTCTGCTAAAGTATAGTCCTTTACCCAGCCTTCAGCATTACTGACACGATTGATGGTTTCATCGTGGATGACGACAATCTCGCCATCTTTCGTAAGCTGTACGTCTAGTTCTATGCCATCTGCACCCATATCGATTGCTTTTTGGAATGCTGGCAATGTATTTTCCGGTGCATATTGCACATCCCATCCAGATGCACCTCGATGCGCCCATACTTTTGGTTTCTTCATCTATATAAAATCTCCCATCCGCTTAATTTAAATCAAACAAGACCGTATAAAGAAATTTTTATAAACGGTCTTCGATTGTAAAATGATTTATCTCTGATCTGCTATTAAGCAAAACGAAGCGATATTCTCGGTTAGTTCTTTTCTATTTAGTTCTTTGCGCCAAGAATTTCTCCATAATTTCTGCTAATGCAATGGATTCTTTTCGCGTTAATTTAAATTCATCATTTCTATAGCCATTGATGGTAGAAACAAAATCACTAAGTTCATATCTGAGGCCATCGCCTAAAAATTTTGTGAAAAACTTTTCATTTTGGTTAAAGTCTTCATAACATACCTCAAAAGATTTCGTTTTCCACCATGGTGCTTCCACCATAATATATCCCTTCGTTCCGGAAATGAGTAAATGTCCGTCCGATTTGACCGTAAGACCTGTTTTCGAGGTCGCAATATTTTTATCATATTTTAAATACGCTTTCGTATAAGTATCTACACCGTTGTCAGCAATGAAACTTTCAAACAGAATATCCCTATATTCTGTTCCAAGTAATTTGATAATTGGCAGCATCGTATAGCTGCCAAACTCTGTGAAACTTCCACCTGTTTCAGTATCAACCATCTCCCGTAAATATGCTGGTGTCAGACGGGTAAAGCAGGATTCTACATCACGTATTTCTCCGATTACACCGCTTTTTGCAAGGCTGAGCAAACGGATAAAACCCGGTATATACGCAGTTTTGATTCCTTCCATCAGAATACATTTTTTTTCTTTTGCTAAATCAAACAATTCTTCTGCCTGTGCTTTTTGCAATACCATTGGTTTTTCACATAAAACATGCTTCCCATGTAACAGTGCATTCTTGATATAGCCATAATGTGTTTGATGTGGCGAAGCAATATTGACAGCATCAATTTTTCCGTAGAATTCTTCTTCGTCATCCGTAGCAAATGCAAGACTATGCTGTTCAGCAAAGCTCTGTGCACTAGCAATGTGCGGATTATATACTCCTTCTACATTCAAGCCACTTACATATTTTGCTTCTGGTATGAAGCGATGAGCAATGCGCCCTGACCCCACCATGCCAAGACGAATAATTTTGTGATTTTGTGTTCTTTTTATTGTACTGGAAATACCTTTTGTCCGCTCTAAATAAACA
>JARBTT010000146.1 GCA_029240055.1 Anaerosinus sp. | reverse complement strand
CAAAAGATGTGACAATTTCGCCACACCTTCTGTTCCTTTTTTGTTAGGTTTATAAAACTAAGCCTTTTTCAGTGGCCTCCTAACGCACTTTCTTTTATTTTGTAAATCTCCGCAAACATTCGATAAGGAAATTCTTGCGCATTACTATCTTGTTTTCCTATAAATTCCGTATATTAATTGATATTAAACTTTAAATTTTCTAATGGCTCCTTGCAAATCTTCTGCCATCTTAGCCAAATGTTGACTCGATGATGCAATTTCTTCCATAGATGCAGATTGTTCTTCTGTAGCCGCTGAAATTGTTTGTGTCTGCTCTGCCGCCTTCTTACTTTCGTTATTGATATCCTGTACAGCAACAACAACATCATTGGTCCCACTTGTAATTTGCTCACTAGCCGCAGATATTTCATGAATTTGATCGGAGATTTTTCGAATCATATCCAAGATTTCACCGAAACTCTGTCCTGCTACATTAACGACTTCAGCACCCGTATCCACTTCTTTTTTTCCTTCCTTCATAAAGGAAACTGCACTATTGGTCTTATCTTGTACCTGGCTAATTAAATCTGTTATTTGCTTTGCTGCGTTCTCAGATTGTTCCGCAAGCTTACGAACCTCTTCAGCTACAACAGCAAAACCTCGGCCTGCTTCACCAGCTCTTGCCGCTTCAATGGCAGCATTTAACGCCAATAGATTGGTTTGCGCTGCAATACTTGCAATCACTTCAACAATTTGTCCTATTTCTTTTGATTTTCCTTCTAATTCGCCAATAACAGTAGCAGTCGCATTCGTTTTTTGTTCAATAACCTGCATTTGTTTCACTGCTTTTTCTACTGCTTTTTCACCATCATTAGCGGAAACTGCAGTTTGCTCTGCAGAATTTGAAACCACCATTGTATTTTCTGCTACTTGACTAATGCCATTAGTCATTTGTGCCACAATATCATTTGCCGAATTAGCCAATCGAAGCTGATTTTCTGCTCCACTGGCAACCTCAGTAATAGAACCAGCTACTTGATTCGCTGCCTGCGCGGATTGCTCAGCACTTGCCGTTAACTCTTCTGATGCTGCCGCTAATTGTTCGGAAGTATGAGACATCTGCTTGATCAATGTTCTAATATTTTTGTTCATTTTATCAACAGCTTGTGACAATGTCCCAAATTCACTTTTGTCGCGCATACTTTCCTCAGGAACATTCCTCGAAAAATCGCCGTTGGCAATTTCGCCTAAAAACCTGACTGCTTGCGATAAGCGACTAGTAATACGCTTCATAATAATCCAACCTAGTAAAGTACCAAGAATAATAGAAGCTAAAATAATCGCAACGAAAATCATAATCGCATCGGCAATGCTTTTCTTACTCTGCACATTCATGTCTTCTGCAGATTTTTTTGCATGCTCAGTCATATCAACTAAGTTCTTTGTAAACTTTGTTGCTGGTGGTGTTGCTTCCTTCATGTATAATTGATAAGCTTCAGCATTTTTATTTTGCGTTGCCAACTCCATAACTTTTGTTCTAACTTGACGATATTGACTTAAATTTTCTCGCAACATTTTTACATTTTCTTTCTCGCCAGTTTCTAAGGGAAGTTTTTCATACTTAGTGAGATTTTCATCAAAGAGCTTTGCTCTTTGCGCTATGTCTTCACTTAATCTTTGATTTTCTTTTTGATCCGTAGTAATCAGTAAAGCAAAAAAATCACTTTCAATCCGAGCTGCTTCAATACGGTTTGCATCTGATAATTCAACAGTCATTACTTGTTTTATTTAAATAATAGAACCCCGTCATCCCAACACCGACAAGGCCAATAATAAATACCACAATTAATACAACTAATTTTTGCCCTACTTTTAAATTATTTAACCAATTCATTACAAAAACTCCTTTTATTTCCCAATTCATTATTTTAAAATATTAAATGCTTAATTTTTTTACGATAACTAATAAATAAATTCGACAATATCCAATACTTTCCTGCAAAACAGCCTAGGTAATTTGTTCTATATTGTAGCATTTGGAATAATACACATGCTGTTATTATCGTTGCAATTCTACTAAATATTCATTTTATGTACCTAGGACATATATATCAAAAATGGTACTTTGCGCTTAACGCAAAGTACCATTTTATTTAATCTTCAAAGGAAAAGAGCCTAGTCACAGACTTTTTTACTTATCTTATTTTCTTGTAATATAATTAATTTTAGGACCGTTCGTATTATCGGCATCACTACTGATCGTAATATCAATGGCATTATTGACTGGAGCCATAACTTCCGATGTTTCATCACTATCAGCAGTTTCTACTTTTGCTTCCAATTTCGCTTTACTTTTTTCTTCAATGCGACCAATTTCCATTAATTGTTTTAATTCAGCGGCTTCTAATGTTTCACGTTCTAATAACTCTTTAGCAATTAAATGCAACTTATCAATGTTTGCAGTTAATAAATCACGACATTCATCATAGGAAGTCTTAATGTACTTGCTTACTTCTTTATCTATTTCACAAGCTACTTCTTCACTATAATTCTTCTCACTATTGATATCTCTACCCAAGAATACTTGATGCCCATGCCCTTTACCAAAAGCAATTGGTCCAAGAACTTCACTCATGCCATATTCTGTGATCATACCACGAACTAAGCTGGAAGCTCTTTGAATATCACTTTGCGCACCAGTACTAATTTCGTTTAACACAACTTCCTCAGCAACACGACCACCAAGAGCAACTTTCAATTGTGCTAACAATTCACTTCTGGTTGCATAAGAACGATCTTCTGTTGGTAACATCAAGGTATAACCACCAGCACGACCACGTGGAATAATCGTAACTTTATGCACAGGATCCGCATGTGGGATCAGCATACCAACTAGCGTATGACCAGCTTCATGATAAGCTGTAAGACGTTTTTCTTTATCACTCATTACCTTGCTCTTTCGTTCCGGACCTGCCATAACACGTTCTATTGATTCCTCTAGTTCAGCCATCGCAATTTTTTTCTTATTACGACGCGCGGAAAGTAAAGCAGCTTCATTTACCAAATTACTTAAATCAGCTCCAGTAAATCCAGGTGTACGTCTTGCTAAAATATCAAGATTTGCATCTTCTGAGACTGGCTTACCTTTGGTATGAACTTGAAGAATTGCATTACGACCTTTTACGTCTGGTTTATCGACAACAATTTGTCGATCGAAACGGCCCGGTCTGAGTAGTGCTGGGTCTAATATATCTGGGCGATTGGTCGCCGCAATAATAATAATCCCTTCATTTGCCGCGAAACCATCCATTTCCACAAGCAACTGGTTCAGTGTTTGCTCGCGTTCATCATGACCGCCACCAACACCGGCACCGCGTTGACGCCCTACTGCATCAATTTCATCGATAAATACGATACAAGGCGCATTTTTCTTCGCTTGTTCAAACAAATCACGCACACGCGATGCACCAACACCAACAAACATTTCTACGAAATCAGAACCACTGATACTAAAAAATGGTACGCCAGCTTCACCAGCAACAGCTTTGGCAAGCAAAGTTTTCCCTGTACCTGGTGGCCCATATAACAATACGCCTTTTGGAATACGCGCACCTAAGTCATTGAATTTTTTAGGATGTTTTAAAAATTCTACTACTTCTTCGAGTTCTTGCTTGGCTTCATCAGCACCAGCTACATCTTTAAAAGACACTTTGACTTTATCATCAGTATTTAACTTCGCACGACTTTTGCCAAATGACATGACACGATTGCCACCGCCTTGCGATTGTTGCATGATAAAAAACCACACCCCAATCAAAAGAACCATTGGTAAAACTGAGGAGAAAATTGTCGTCCACCATGGTGGTTCAGGAGTTTTTTCTGCCTTAATATTTACACCTTTATCTCTAAGAGTACCAATTAATGTTGGATCATCAGGTGTCACAGTCATAAACTCTGTACCATCTGTTAAGGTACCTTTAATCACATTATCAACAATCGTTACTTTTTCTACACCTTGCATATCTACCTGACGCAAGAATTCGGTGTAATTTATCTCTTGCTTTGTATTGCTTCTCGTTGAAAAATAATCAATAACAGAAATTGCTATCAATATAATCAATAAGTAGAAGCCTACATTTCGTAAAAACTTGTTCAATCAGTCGCCCTCCCTCTCCGTGGAACACATAGTAAATATAAGTCTCCATAGGAAACCATTATATCATCAAAAATTGCATTTAACAATGAAAGTAACACGATATTGCTGAAATCTTTACACTTTTTATCATTAACATTATAACTGTTAAGCTACGATTTTATGCTATCATCAGCGATAAATCTTATTACTCATAAACTGATGATTTTAATATTCCAATGAATGGTAAATTGCGATATTTTTCTGCATAATCTAATCCATAACCAACTAGAAAATAATCTGGTACGATTTTACCGATATAATCAACAGAAACTTCTACCTTACGGCGCTCTGGTTTACTAAGAAGCGTACATAATTTTAAACTTTCCGGATTACGATCAGATAAATTTTTCAATAAATAGTTCAAAGTAACTCCTGAATCAATAATATCTTCTACAACGATAACATGTTTGCCCTCAATACTATGATCTAAATCTTTTAAAATACGTACATTACCACTTGTAGATGTACCCGTACCATAGCTAGATGCTACCATAAAATCAATCGCTGCCGGTATTTTGCCTGCGTAGTCTTCGGTGATTTTCCCCCCCAATTCTTTTACACATTTAGCTATTTCGTCTTCACTAAAAAAAACTTTTTCTACATCATTAATCATTACAACCTATACTCCTTCTGACTTCTCATCTTTCCTTATTGAAACTCGTAAACATTTTTTTGTTTTCTCCGAGGCTTTCCCGTATTCACTTTGACGATACCCTATCACCCAAAGGATTCGCTGCTGATCACAAAGTATTGGCACAATATCACGTTTTTGCCGTTCCAGCTTATAATCAATAAAGAAATCTTTTAACTTTTTACTGCCCGCCATACCACTCGGACGAAAACGATCGCCAGCTTGGCGATATCTTATAAATAATGGTGGTACCAATTGATCAAAATCAAATAATAGACTATTTTGATCAGCACGTTTTATAAAAGAATCGGTAAATTCTACTTGCGCTGTCGCTTTTAATGCGGGAATATACGTATCACCTTGAGGCGCTAACACCACATACAATGAATCAATTTTTTTTATGCCAGCTTGTGAATCCGCAAGCGTCATTTGCTGATAGTTACATTTAAAAATTAAATTTCCTGGTAACTCGATTTGCGTACCAACAAAACCTTTTTCTGACAATACTATCATTTTTTCTACATGCTTAAAACTTATTCCTCTAAGATTCCCCTGTTTTTTTTCAATTGCCATCCGAAATAACTCACGTTTTTGTGAAATATGCAACTGATTGAACTTCTCTCTATGAAAAATAATGGATTCTCCCTCATGAGAAACAATATCTGTCCAGATACGCTCTACGCTTTGACGAATAAAATCATGCTCGGCCGCAATGATTTCCGCGCTTTTACAAAGTGCAGTTTTCATTGCCGGATTAAAGTTTTCTATCAATTCAGGCAATAACTGTAACCGAATACGATTTCTTAAATAATCCGTTTGGTAATTTGTGCGATCAATTCGCGGTGATAAATAATTATTTTCGCAATATTCTTCAATTTCTTGGCGCGTTACAGACAATAACGGTCTTATTATACCACGACTCACTGGTCGAATTCCACCAATTCCACTACTACCTGCACCGCGAAATAAATGAATTAATACGGTTTCTGCTTGATCGTCTTGATGATGTCCTGTGGCAATTTTCGCATCACCTATTTTTTTTGCCACGCTCCGCAAAAACTCATACCGTACAATGCGTGCCGCTTCTTCTGGTGAAAAACCAGTCTTTTTTATATAAGCAGGCACATCAAACGTTTTTTGATAGTAAGCGATATTCTTTTCCCGACAGAACGCCGCGACAAATTCAGCATCAGCCTTTGACTCTGCACCACGAAACATGTGATCAAAATGCGCAACCGCTAGCTTTAGTTGATACGCCTTTTGTAATTTAAGTAAAATATCTACCAATGCTAACGAATCAGGACCACCCGAACAAGCAATTAAAATAGTATCACCTATTGTGATCAAACCATTTCGATCACAATAACATTTAACTTTCTCTAACATGATATATCCTCACTAAATTTTATATCGGCACGAATGTCATTATATCACAAATGCAGCCTATGACAAAAATATTATAAAATTAAAATTAATTTTATAATATTTTATCATTTTCCCCAGCCAATAGAATACAATTCAAAAAAATTCATTAAAGAATACCAAGACAAACTAAGTCAATAAAAAAATGTTTATCATCACAATCAGATGATAAACATTTTTTTATTTAAATGAAACTCGCTTCGCTAATTCTCGCAACAACGACAGTCATGTCATCCTTAGCTACACCTCCAGAAATACCAATTGCCTCTTTTAAAATAGTTTGTGCAAGTCGTTCTTCATTATTTTCATTGGTTCGACGAATAAAATTAAGTAACCAGCCTTCTTTATCTTCACTCCGAAATTTAATATCCTTGGTGTCTGCTATCCCATCACTGACCATGATAATCAAATCATTAACATCCACTTGTACTTTCACTGGTTCAATTTCGATTTGATTTAAAATACCAATTGGCAATGCCGATGTTTGGATCGTTTTCACTTCCCGTATTCGTTTTATATAACTAGGTGCTGAAGCAATTTTTAAAAATTCTACTTCCCCGGTATACTGATCAATAATCGTCATATCCATCGTTGCAAATTTTTCCCCTGGCACCTGCAGTAACAAAAGCGAATTCACTGTTTTTACTGCAATATCAACATCAAAATCTATTTGCAATAGTTTACTTAAACAATCCACAGTCATTTTACTTTCCCTCGCTGCACTATCACCACTTCCCATACCATCGCTTAATAATAAACTCATCTTGCCATGATTGAGCGGGGTAATCTTTACACTATCACCACAAATATGATTACCATCCTTAGCAATATTAGCCACTGCTGTTCTCACCTTAAATCGGTTGGCTATTTTCATACACAGTTTACATTTTTTATCAATATCACGATTTCCACATTTTCTTAGTAAAGTCAACCGTTCTTGTAATGTGCTGGATACCAACGGCATGATCGTCGTTGCACATTCACCGATTTTACCACAAGCTTGTTTTTCAAACTCAATTTGCCGCGGCTTGTCCTTCCCAATTACTTTTACATTTTCAATCGGACATCCTACGCTTAAAGCTTTATGCCTAAGAATGTTCGCAATTTTACTATCTTGATTTGGTACTTTATTTAATTCACAGGCTAAATTCGCAACAATATTTCCTGTCGCTTTCATTTGCTCAATGATCATTTGTTTTTGTGAACCTACTTGATTTTGCCAATAGGCACTAATATTATTTTTTTCTACAACTGTTTGAATAACTTCTACCATTTTTTCCGCATGCAAACAATTATTTCTAAAAGCTTCTGGTAGATCTGCTACTTTTAATTTTTTCTTTTCTAAATGTTGAAAAATTGTAATGAGGTTTTGGTACGTCTGATAGTAATGATCTTGCCAACAATTAGAACGATTCGCACAATTTTCACACAGTTTTACGCCAACTGCACTTAACAAGGTATTTAAATCACCTTGGCGTATTTGTTCATGCATCTTATTTTGACTAATTCCCAACAAACCTGCTAATTCATAAAACATGTCAGCAATATTCTGTAGCTTATAACTACTTTCTGACAATACCTGTGTTGTATCTGGCACAAGTTCACCTAAAGATAGCTTGTTTTGCAAACTCATAATTTTTGTAATCGGTAAAAATAATAACAGAGCAGCTGCAATTACTGATTCTGTGATCGACCCCATCAAGATTGGCAATTGCGTAAAAGATAGATGAATCATGGTACTACCTAAAATAAAGCCTAAAATCACCGCAAATTTACCAAGACATTTAAATACACCTGCTAATGTGCCACTGACCGCATATAAAGCAATCATTGTCAAAGCATGATTACTGCTAAGTCCAATAATAGTACCGACAACAACACCTACCGCCGCTCCAAGACCTGCCCCTCCAGCCAAGGCAAACATCATCACCAACATACAGCTTAAAATATTTTGAAGATTATAATCGATGACAGTAATCTTACCAACTCCAGCAATTGCAAATGCGAAAATAACAATAAGACAAATCATCGCCTCATTGGTTGGCTTTTCATAGGCAGCAGCAATTTTTGTTTTACTCGTTAATAAGGGAATCCCGTAAGCAAAAATATGTGTTGCTATCATACATAATGCTGCATTAAAAAAAACAACCAGATTATCATATAGAGCTCGATCTTCTATGTAGTTCAATACAAAACCACTAGCTAAAATAGAAAAAAACATAACAATCGGCACTGCAAACATTTTTCTATCCAACTTTGTCAACTTTGTTTGCATCTTAAAATAAACAGCTATAGAAAATAAATAAATACCAGCTTCATCATATCGGCCTGTGGATAAAACCCCTAAAATAGCAGAAACCGCAATCACACCAATTCGCACTTTCATTAATTGGGCCGTTGCTGCAAAAAAGCCTAAGCCAAACGGCGCTAAGTCTCCTAATAAAGTCAAGCGAGCCAATAAAAAGGCCAGCCCATATAGAAATAAATCATCTCTATAGGAAATAAGTTTTTCTACATTTATTTTTCCTGTTTGCCACATACCTTTCGATTTTACTTGTTGCCCCTGCGTTCTTTCCATCACATCCATCACATGATTAGGTAATGCCATTACCGTCATTTTTTGCATGATACCACTCCTACTATCATTTAAATTATCAGTTTTTAGTCTGTAATTCATTTTACATATTATGGCAATATAATATTGTCTGAATTAGGAAACATAATCATAAAAAAAACTGACAAACGAGGGAGTAATACTACAATATCGGACATAGCAATGATGAAAATCGCAACAAAAAAGCACTCCTATCATAAGGAGTGCTTAAAATAACAAGACGACTATTCAGCTCTACGTGCGCCACCACGACCGCCACGTTTAGAATCTGTGTTTTTCTTTAAATCAGTTAGACGTTCATCGCTGTCTTTTAAAAATTTTGACAACTTATCTTCAAATGAAGGGGCATTTACGCGATTTGGTCGTCTAAAATCATTGGCTGGTGCTCTTCTTGGTGCTGGTCTATAACTAGGTGCAGCACTAGATGCACTGACTGGTGCAGCAGCAGGTTTTTGTTCTTGCAACTGTTTGATCGATAAACCGATTTTACCGCGTTCATCAACTGTTAGCACCTTTACTTTGACTTTATCTTGTTCTTTTAGAAAATCTTTTACGTCGCGGACATACACATCTGCAACTTCCGAAATATGAATAAGACCTACTTTTCCTCCTGGTAATTCAACAAATGCACCAAAATTAGTAATTCCGGTTACAACGCCTTCTACCACACTGCCAACTTCAATGGACATACTAATCAGATTTCCTCCTCATAATTTAACATTACATTATAAACCATACAAGGTCATTATACTCTCGGACTGTAAAAGGTGTCAAGAAATTCACTTGCAAATCAGCTTTTATTTGAGGATATATATGGCAGTTCACCAGGTTTTACTAAACCTAGGTCTTCTCTCGCAATTTTTTCAATATAATTGACTTGATTTAATTTATCTTTTTCTACTACTAGTTCATTATGGATTCGCTCAGCCTCTGATAATCTAGAACTAGCAATTTCCTGTTCACGATCAATCGTATTTAAATGTACTTGTTGATTAAAACTAACATAGCCAAAATACGCAATAATTATAACTAGGAGTAAACGAAACCAACTAAATTTACGTTTATGTTTCATACTGACACCACCCTAAATAATTATGTACAAAATTCCTAATCTATCTAAATTATAATAATATTCTCAATACATTCCTCTTATAATAATATAATCATATTTTTGTAATTGCAATCATATTTCACAATTTAGGTCTTAAGTCATCCATATTTTTAACTTTTGCCTTAGCTTTTTTCACATATTTCTTTACATAACGAAACGGAGTCTTAAAAACACCTAACAAATAGCCGATTGGTTGCAAGATCCATCTAAATAAAATATTTCTAATGTACCTAACAATAAGGATGCACCATTTAATAATGCCCATACTAAAAAAAAGCGTATAGCGACTACAAAGCTTATAATATAAAATCGCCCCCAGAATAATTCCCATAAATATATAAAAACGAAGTTCTGCCCAATTACTCATAAGCAAGCACACAAAAGTAATGATAATTGCGATGAGCCAATACAGACCATCAAATAAATACGTCACCCATAACCTAGGTTGAAATACAGCGCGTGAGACACGGTAAAAGTCGAAAATGCAACCCAATATGATACCGATGAATAAGGTCGTGAGAAAACTGATCAATTGTGCATTGACTTCCATTTTCTCACCTCCCTACGAACACCAATTATTTTAGTAAGCGATCAAGTAGGCCTCGTCTTTCCTTGTGACCCTCTTCATACTGGATCCCTTTGATATTTCCTTCAATCACAATATTGCTAGCCTCTAGGTTAAGCTGCTTTACATTAAGCCCCTCTCCATGCACCGTCATTGTCCCTTGCGAAGTTTCCATTACCACTTCCTTCTCATCATAACTACCTAAACTATTCACACCTTCAACCGTAAGCTCCTCTCTATCTACTAATGTAATTTGATGTCGCCAAGTTGGAGCTTTATCATTCACCATCACAGTCTCACTCCCATACTGCTTTTGTTTAACTATATGCAAAATAGCGATGAAGTAGAACTATGATCATAAAGAAGAATGGTGCTGCCAAATCATTTTGCAACACCATTCTTCTTTATTGTGGTTATTCCCACCGTTTCTCAACTTTAACATCTTTAAAATAATAGGTTACGATCTCATCAGCTTTCTTACCATCTGTGGCCATTTTTTGTGCACCCCATTGAGACAAACCAACACCATGCCCATAGCCTTTCCCTTTAAAAACAATTTCACTACCACTCAGTTCCACACTATCAAGGAACATTGATTTTAATACCGTGCTCCCAAGTGCCAAACGTAATTTAGGTGCCGACACTTCAACATCACCATTAAAAAGTATCGTTGTTGCCCGTCCTGATACCCCCTTCTTACCAATGGTTACACTGCTAATCGTAGTAACATTTTGGCCAATATCACCTAATTTTTTTATGACATCACTAACAGGGAAGGTTGCCATCCAACTTTGTACATCT
>JARBTT010000145.1 GCA_029240055.1 Anaerosinus sp. | reverse complement strand
TAAAATTGAAGATGGTAGCTATAGAGCGATTAATCCAATTGTCATTGGGGTATTAAAACGCTTGGATTTAATTAGTACATCAGAATATGATCAGCTTGTTGAAAAATTTCCGCCAATTCTAAAAAAACATCGTGGTGATGTGATCGGTACAATTGAAACAATGTTTTAATGGGAGTGAAAAGGCTCTTATAGAAAAAATACCTCGTAAGTGAAACCTATTTATATAGGATCACTCACGAGGTATTTTCATGTGTGTATATTTTTATTGAGGAGTAAGTTAATTGTTAGGATCCATTTTGTTCATATTGCCGTTTGTTTGGCAATGCTTAAATTCTTGACCTTCACCACGATGACCCTGAGGGTGATTCATGCCCATTGATTGTTTTCCAGGAAGACATTTCCTTACAGAATCTTGGTATTGGTTGTAATCTTCATCGCTTATACCAAGTGCAGTAGCAACATCTGACCAACGATTGTTGATTTTTTTCATATTGAGTATTTCATCAGTGGTTTTATCGGTGTGCTTTGATAGTGTAACTGCCATGGCAGTATCACGTGGATGGTAGCCTTGAGATAAGAAAGAGTTGATTACATCTGAACTAACTCCAAGAGTAGTTGCCATTTTTTTACTCATCATAGCTTGCATTACAGTGTGAATTTTTTCTTTGGTTACACCAAAGGATTCGCCAACGTTTTTCCAATCATTTGTCATTGTTTTAGCATTTAAAATATCGCTGATTGGTTTTTCACTTGCATAAGCAATGAGGGCAGCTTTATGTAAATCATGCATTTTCCAGCCTTGCTTATTATAATCTAGAATCACTTGTTTATCGATACCAAAAGAGTCTTGAATGTTTTGCGCCATGACTTCAGGATTGAAATCAGGCCTTTGATGTTGCTCTTGGTGTTGAACTTGCTGTGTTGCAGCAATAGCTACTGACTGTGGCATCTGGGTTATGCCAATGCCTGTCACAAGGAAAGCGCCAGCAAGTGCTAAAACAATAGCTTTTTTCGCTAGAACCTTGGATTTGAATGATTGTAATTGATTTTCTAAGTTCATGAAAAAAACCTCCATTATATATAGTTTTAACTCACAGCTGTTTGAGTTGTTAACTTTAGTATAATAGGATTTTATGACAGCAATATGACAAGAATAAGAAATTGTATTAACTCTTGGGCAAGGTTAGCAAAAAAGTTGTTTTCGTATAGGGAATACTTGTAACCGTAATTGTACCTGCCATACCTTCGACTAACTGCTGGGTAATCGCCAGCCCGAGTCCCGTTCCTCCTTCACTACGAGAGCGAGCTCTGTCTACGCGGTAGAAACGATCCCAAATGAAGGGCAAATGTTCGGCAGGAATACCTTCGCCGTGATCAGTCACTGCAATTGTAATGGTATTCATATAGTCGGCTAGATTTATTGTAATGATTGCATCCTTTAAAGAATGGCGAATCGCATTACTGATAAGATTTGTGAGGATTTGTTCAAGGCGATTGGGGTCAGTATGCATTGTCTTGAGTTCTGGGGGGAAATCAATGATTAAAGAAAGATTTTTTGTGCGCAGTAAGGGCGTATATTTTTCCTTCATACTTGTAAAGAAGTCCAAAAGGTCAATGGTCTGATAGTGAAAACTAAGTTGTCCAGATTCAAGTTTTTCTAAATTTAAAAGTTCACCGATCAGATGATTCATATGGGTGGTTTCATCTAAAATGGTATTTAGGTAACGATCATGTTTTTCAGCAGTATTAGCAAGTCCGTCAAGTATCGTTTCTGTTAAGGCTTGGATTGCCGCAATTGGTGTTTTTAGTTCATGGGTAACAGTAGAAAAAAATTCTCGCCTATTTTTTTCAATGCTTTCTAGAGCATTTGCCATGGTATTGAAGGTTTGTCCCAATTTGCCGATTTCGTCAGTACCTCTAGCTGTTGTGCGACTAGCATAATTGCCATTGGCAAAAGATTGCGCGGCATTACTGATATTACTGATTGGTTTGGTGAGATTACGTGATAAGAAAAAGGCAAAAATCGCTGCCAATGCAAACGAAGCGATAATTGAATAAAACAGTAAATTCTGAATCGCATTTGCTGTTTTTGTAATTCCAAAAATTGGTGTATATAAAAATAAAGCAGATTGGTTGGTTGGCGGAAATGGTATTGCTACAACGATGGAAGGATCATCTTCATCCCGTGCTTTTCGTATCCATGATTTTGGTTCACCATTTAGTAAATCGTTAGCTATGTCGATATTGCCCATACGAGGAGATGCAATAGCTGAGTCAGGAGATCCGTTCCTATGTTGTTCTCGATTTTTTCCTTTGTTTTTTTCAAAGCGACGATGCCAATTTGATGGTGCATTACCAATGATCGTATTTTCTTCGGTAACGATCCACATTTTAGCACCAGATAGTTCACTCGTTATATCAAGCATTTGGGGGAGTCTGTTTTGCTGATCGAGCATGCTTTCTAAAATTTTGGTTGTGACAATCCCTTCACGAATCAACTCAGTACGTTTTGCTTCAATGAGATATTCCGTAACGAGATGGGATAATACAATGCCAATGCTAGCGGTAATAATCATAGTAATAATAATATGTGAAGTGAATATTTTCCCAAATAATGAACGTATCATCTTGGGCTTACCTCAAAACGATAGCCAAACCCTCTAGTCGTATGGATGTATTGAAATTCTGAGATGTTTAGCTTTTGCCGTAACCGTTTAATTGTTGCATCGACAGTTCGATCATCACCGTCAAAGTCGTAACCCCACACATTTGTTAGCAGTTGCTCACGGGAAAATGTATTTTTTGGGTTTCTTATGAAAAAGGTAAGCAATTCAAACTCTTTTGGTGATAAAGAAACTAGCTGTTCGTCTATTGTAATTGTTTTGTCCGTAATATTGACGATTAATCCTTCCACACTTATGGTAGGCGTAATTGTTGCTAATATCCCACTTCTTTTTAAGACCGCTTTCACTCTAGCCACTAATTCGCGCGGACTAAATGGTTTTGTAATATAATCATCTGCTCCCAGAGAAAACCCGATAATTTTATCATTTTCAGCAGATTTTGCAGTTAGAAAGATTTTTGGCACATTGCGCTCAATTGACTGACAAATTTCGAGCCCGGAAATTTTTGGTAACATAATGTCGAGTAACAACAAATCTGGACGTTCTTTGCACTCGATTTCCATGGCTTCATCGCCATCTTTTGCAGAGAAAACAGTAAAACCTTCTTTTTCTAAATACAGTGCAACAACTTCACGAATTGTTGCCTCGTCGTCGGCGATGAGAATTTTCACCAGCATGACCTCCTATTAAATTCATTTGTTTTATTATAATACAAATACAATCCTTTACTCTATCTAAGAAAGTTTGCTATCTTTATTCTAACATAGATTATTGCTAGTTATATATGATAAAGCCTTAGTAGCTGGTATTAAAAAATGTTTGCTTATCTTAGTACGATAATGTATTATTAATTTGTTTAAGATTTTTATTCTAGTGCACGCTAGGGGGGAAATACAAAATGCGGTCTAGTATATTAGAGTTACTTAGAAATGCGACAGGCTATATCTCTGGTGAAGAAATAGCAAAGAAGATGAACGTGTCGCGGACAGCTATTTGGAAGCATATTCGTGAGCTAAAACAAGCCGGCTATGCGATTGAAAGTCATTCACGGAGTGGTTATAGTTTGGTGAAAACTCCAGATTTATTGCTGCCAAATGAGATAAAATCAGTTCTCAAAACTAAACGTTTAGGTAAGCGTATACAGCATTTTGATGATCTGGTGTCAACCAATATTGAGGCAAAACAATTGGCAGCAAATGGAGCCGAGGAAGGTACGATTGTCGTAAGTGAAGCACAAAATGGCGGACGTGGTAGACTTTCTCGAGGTTGGTATTCCCCAGCACATAAAGGAATTTGGTTTTCTATTATCTTGCGTCCAGCATTGTTACCACAGGATGCTCCCAAGTGCACATTAATGGCGGCCGTTGCCATTACAAAAGCAATCAATAAAGTCACAGGAGTCAAATGTGGCATTAAGTGGCCCAACGATATTTTATATGATGGGAAAAAATTGGTGGGCATCTTAACGGAAATGAATGCAGAAATGGAAGGCATCAATTACATTGTTATAGGTACAGGGATTAATGTCAACATTGCAAAAGATGAAGTACCAGAAGAACTAAAGGATATTGTGGTATCGTTATCGCAGATTACAGGAGAACGTGTAGATAGACTGGACTTGTTAGCTGAGGTTTTGGTTCAGCTTGAAGAGATTTATGATGAAGCACTTGCCAATGGTTTTGAAAAAATCTTAGAAGAGTGGCGCAAATGTTCTATTACACTAGGACAAGAAGTTAATGTCATTGGTATTGATAAAACCTTTGATGGCCTGGCGATGGATATCGATGCAGAGGGTGCCTTACTTGTAAAAACTGAAACAGAAGTGAAGCGTGTCTTAGCTGGAGATGTATCAATTAGACCGAAAATATAATGATGAAGATCACTTGGAGGAATTTCTAAGCATGTTATTAGTATTTGATATTGGTAATAGTAATATAGTATTAGGTGCATATAAAGATGATAAACTTCTCACGCATTGGCGTATCTCGACAGATCGTCAAAAAACTGGTGATGAGTATGGGATGTTAATCAACAATTTGTTTAACTTCCACGGCTTAAAAATGACAAATATTAAAGCAATTATTATTTCTTCGGTTGTACCGCCACTGGTTGTACCGTTAACTAAAATGTGTAAACGTTATTTTAATATCGATCCTTTGGTTGTCGGTCCTGGCATCAAAACAGGAATTCGTCTAAAATATGAAAATCCACGGGAAATCGGTGCTGATCGTATTGTAAATGCAGTTGGTGCTTATGAACGATTTGGCGGGCCATTGATTATCATTGACTTTGGGACAGCGACAACCTTTTGTGCCATTGCGGAAAATGGTGATTATTTGGGCGGGGCGATTGCCCCAGGAATTGGTATTTCTAGTGAAGCCTTATTCCAACGGGCTGCGAAGTTACCACGTATTGAACTCATCACACCAAAATCTGTGATTTGCCGCAATACAGTAGCGAGTATGCAATCTGGTATTATTTACGGTTTTACTGGACAAGTCGATGAAATTGTCAGAAGAATGAAAGAAGAGCTTGGGGAAGAGGCAAAAGTGATTGCGACGGGCGGACTGGCCAACTTAATTGCTAAAGAATCTAAGACGATTGACGTGGTGGAACATTTCTTAACTTTGGATGGTCTAAATATTTTATATAAACGTAATTCATGATTTCTTGTTAAAACGAATTTACAGAGTGGGTTGCATACCTACGCTTTTTTTCGGTAAAATAATAAAAATGTTGAAGGGCAGACCAATGTGTCTGCCTTTCGTTATCAATATCAATAAAGAGGTGATTGAGTAGATGAGAATAGGTAATGTTGAAATAGATGGGAAAGTTTTTTTAGCGCCAATGGCAGGGGTTACAGATTTGCCTTATCGTATTTTATCCCGGGAACTTGGCTGTAGCTTACTTTATTCAGAAATGATCAGTGATAAGGGAATCAATTATCGTAATTGTCATACGCTTGAAATGTTAAAAAGCGAAGAGCGCGAACGACCACTGGCTTTGCAGTTATTCGGGGCTGAGCCAAATAGCATTGCTGAGGCTGCAAAATATGTCGACAGTTTAGGCATTGCTGATATTATTGATATCAATATGGGCTGTCCTGCACCGAAGGTAGTAAAGAATAATGAAGGTTCTGCCTTGATGAAAGATCCAAAACTTGCTGCTGAGATTATGAAAGCTGTCGTAAAAGCGGTAAATGTGCCAGTTACCGTAAAGATTCGCAAAGGGTGGGACGCAAAATCCGTCAATGTTGTCGAAATGGCGAAAATAGCAGAAGCATCAGGCATTGCTGCGATTGCAATTCATGGCAGGACGCGCGAGGACTATTATACAGGACATGCGGATTGGGATATCATTGCAGAAGTGAAGCAGAATATTAATATTCCTGTCATTGGTAATGGTGACATTCGCACCTGTCAGGATGCAAAGCGAATTTTTGAAAAAACGAATTGTGATGCAATTATGATTGGTCGAGCGGCGCAAGGAAATCCTTGGATTTTTAGAACGCTAAGACATTTTCTCAAGACAGGTGAAGAATTACCAGCACCAACGCTAGAAGAACGTAAAGAGATTATTCGTCGTCATTTAGATATGTTGTTAGAATACAAAGATGATTACATTGGACCGCGGGAAATGAGAAAACATGCTACTTGGTATACAAAAGGATTGCCATATTCAGCAGAGCTTCGTTTGAAATTTAACCAGGCCGAATCAAGGGAAGACTTTTGGCAAATTTTAGATTCGATGAATGCGTAGTAAAATTAATTAATTTGGGTAAAATAGCTTCAACTTCAAATTTGAGTTGAAGCTATTTTTATTTTATCGGGCACTTTGTAGAATGTTTTCATATTTACCGAAACGAGTTGATGAAAAAATGAAACGCATTGTTAGTATTAGTCTAGGTTCCTCTAAGCGAAATCATCAAGTCAATGTTTCCTTTGGCGATGAAACTTTTTTTTTAGAACGGGTTGGCACTGACGGTAATAAAGCAAAAGCAATTGAT
>JARBTT010000014.1 GCA_029240055.1 Anaerosinus sp. | reverse complement strand
AATTTTTTATTTCATAATCACATTATACTTAGATATCTAACTATTGTCAATTATAGGATTAGAATATAATAATAAAATAAATCCTGTAGACGATCTATATATAATATATAGATACTCAAAACGCCCCCCTATGAAGACACCCTTTTAAAAACACCTGCATTATCCCTAGCAGGTATTTTTTGGCACACAAAAAAGGTTAGTGTAACAATATATGTACACTAACCTTTTTCTATTAGTACGCTTATTTACCAGCTAATTTTTCGTAGCCTTCGCGTCTTTCTTTTGCATCTTGTTCTGTTTTATCGAACAATGCATCTGCTGTTTCTGGATATTGACGTTTTAATGAAGAGAATCTTACTTCACCCATTAAGAATTCCTTGAAGTCAGTAGTTGGTTCTTTGGAATCTAAAGTAAACGGATTTTTATCTGTCCCTTTAAGTTCAGGATTAAATCTATACATGGACCAATAACCAGAGTCTACAGCGCGTTTTGTTTCTAATTGACTAGAACCCATACCTACACGTAAACCATGATTGATACATGGTGCATAAGCGATAATTAAGGATGGACCTTTATAGCTTTCTGCTTCAGCAATTGCTTTTAATGCTTGATTTTTGTCAGCACCCATCGCAATTTGTGCCACATATACATAACCATAACTCATCGCCATCATACCAAGATCTTTTTTCTTCGTTTTCTTACCAGTTGCAGCAAATTGCGCAATCGCCGCTGCTGGAGTTGATTTTGAAGATTGACCGCCAGTATTAGAGTAAACTTCTGTATCAAATACCAATACGTTTACATCTTCACCAGAAGCTAGTACATGATCTAAGCCGCCGTAACCAATATCATACGCCCAGCCATCGCCACCAAAGATCCATTGTGAACGTTTCACTAAGAAATCTTTGTTTGCATAGATTTTATTTAATAACGCATTGTTACCTTTTTCTTTTTCCAGTAATGCAACGATTTTGTCAGCACGTTCGCGAGAATCCGCACCTTCGTCTATCGCCGCTAACCATTCACTACATGCTGCTTTTAATGCTTCACTTACGCCAGTAGTTTCCGCTACCGCTTCTATATCACTAGCAAGACCACTACGAATCGCTTTCGTTCCAAGGAACATACCTAAGCCAAATTCAGCATTATCTTCAAATAAAGAATTAGCCCAGGCAGGTCCATGACCATGACGATTGGTTGTATAAGGAATCGATGGTGCACTACCGCCCCAGATAGAGGAACAACCTGTAGCATTGGCAACCACCATACGATCGCCGAACAATTGTGTAACAAGTTTTGCATATGGAGTCTCACCACATCCAGCACAAGCCCCAGAGAACTCAAGTAAAGGTTGTTCAAATTGACTGCCTTTTACCGTCATTTTATTGACTGGGTTTTGCTTTGGACTTAATTTCATTGCATAATCCCAATTTTGTTCTTTAGAAAGTTGCGTAGCAATTGGTTTCATTATCAAAGCTTTTTCTTTTGCTGGGCAAACCTGGGCACAGTTCCCACAACCAACACAGTCACGAACAGCAACCGACATGTGATATTTGCTACCGTCTTTTAAGCCAACAGCTGGCTTCATATCAAAACCTTCTGGTGCACCTGCTGCTTCGTCTTCATTCAATAAGAATGGACGAATCGTAGCATGTGGACAAACATAGGAACATTGATTACATTGGATACAATGTTCAACTTGCCATTCTGGTACATTAATCGCAATACCGCGTTTTTCATAAGCTGCAGTTCCAAGTGGGAATGTCCCATCTTCCATACCATTGAAAGCGCTGACTGGTAATGCATCGCCTTCTTGTCTGTTCATTGGCTCAAGGATATTTTTAATGAACGCTGGAACTTTTTTCACATTGCTGTCATCGTCAGTTGCTTCTGCCCAACTAGCAGGTATCTCAATTTCAACTATTCCTTCAAGGCCTTTGTCAATTGCGCCATGATTCATGTCAACGATGTTTTGACCTTTATTACCATAAGATTTTACAACCGCATCTTTTAGATAGCCTACTGCAGTATCAATTGGAATGATATTTGCTAATTTAAAGAAAGCTGATTGCATAATCATGTTGAAACGACCGCCAAGGCCAAGTTTTTTAGCAATTTCAACTGCATTTACAACATAGAATTTAATTTTGTTTTTCGCCATAAAACGTTTCATGCTTGCTGGCAAATGCTCAGCGATTTCCGCTTCACTCCAATTAGAATTGAGCAAGAATGTGCCATTTGGTTTTAAACCAGCAAGTAAATCATATTTATCAACATAAGACTGTTGTGAGCAGGAAATAAAATCTGCTTTATTGATTAAATATGGTGATTTAATCGGTGTCTTACCAAATCTCAAGTGAGACATCGTAATCCCACCAGATTTTTTAGAGTCATAGGCAAAGTAAGCTTGCGCATACATGTCCGTTTTATCACCGATGATTTTAATAGCACTTTTGTTTGCACCAACCGTACCATCAGAACCGAGACCCCAGAATTTACAAGCGGTTGTCCCTTTTGCCGTTGTATCAATATCTACACTAGCCTCTGGAAGAGATGTGAAAGTAACATCATCAACGATACCAACCGTGAAGTTGTTTTTTGGTGCTACTAAACTTAAGTTTTCAAAAACAGATAAAATATGGTTAGGTGTAATATCTTTACCACCTAATGCATAACGCCCACCAACAATTTGTGGTTGAGATTCGCTAGTATAGAAGGCAGCTTTAACATCAAGGTATAAAGGTTCTCCCAACGCACCAGGTTCTTTGGTTCTATCCATAACAGCAATTTTCTTCACTGTTTTTGGAATATATTTAAAGAAATGTTCAATCGAAAAAGGTCTGTAAAGATGAACGCTAAGTACACCAACCTTTTCACCCTTTGCATTTAAATGATCAACCGTTTCTTCAATTGTCTCACATACAGATCCCATCGCAATGATTAGACGATCTGCGTCTTTTGCTCCATAATAGTCAAATAAATGATATTCACGACCAGTAATTTTTGCAAGATCTGCCATACATTCTTCGACTAATTCTGGAAGTGCATCATAGTATTTATTCGCTGATTCACGTTCTTGAAAATAGATATCAGGATTTTGCGCAGTACCACGAAGCACTGGATGATCTGGATTTAACGCACTACGACGGAAGGCATCTACTGCATCTAAGTCAAGAAGTTTTTCAAGTTCATCAAATTCTAACACTTCGATTTTTTGAATTTCATGAGATGTTCTAAACCCATCAAAGAAGTTGATAAATGGCACACGCCCCTTGATCGCAACCAGATGCGCCACTGCACTTAAGTCCATAACTTGTTGTACACTGTTTTCAGCAAGCATTGCACAACCAGTTTGTCTTGCAGCCATAACATCTTGTTGATCACCAAAGATATTTAAAGAGTTTGTTGCAAGCGCGCGAGCACTTACATGGAATACACCTGGTAAAAGTTCACCAGCAATTTTATACATATTCGGGATCATCAATAACAAGCCTTGTGATGCTGTATAAGTGGTTGTTAACGCACCTGCTTGCAGTGATCCGTGAACCGCACCTGCTGCGCCTGCTTCTGATTGTAATTCAATAACTTTAACCGTTTGTCCAAATATATTTTTTTGACCCTTTGCGGCTAATTCATCGACGAATTCTGCCATTGGTGAAGATGGTGTAATAGGGTAAATTGCTGCTACATCAGTGAACGCATAGGAAATATACCCAGCAGCTGCATTACCATCCATTGTTTTCATTTTTTTACTCATGTCATAGCTCCTCTCAACTTACAAAATTACTATACAACTGTATAGCGAATGAACCTGTAAATACACTTAGGGACACTATTTTTACTGTAAATAAGTAACACACAATAAATCATATATTACTATTACATAAAACAAATAATTCTTCGTATACTACCATATGCATAACTGAATTTTTATGACGAAGTTATGTTTTTTTATGCACTATATACGAACAAATATTAACTAATTATACACCCAAGCAAAATTAAAGTAAATATAATACAGTTATTTTAACGATAATATATTATTACCATTTATGATATTGTCAGAATTTTATAACTAAAGTAAATTGTTAAGCATATAATTGTGACTTTAGTCGCTTTTAAATAGAAATTTTTCTCAATTTTTATTTAAAGCTAACTATTTGTGATTTAATTTACTATGTGAATAACCATACATAAAATAAATCACACAGCCAAGGACACTCCAAACAAAAAATCTTTCTATTGTCATACTCGATAAGTTGCTCATAACGTAAAGACAAGAAATGACTGCTAGGCTAGCAATCACATTCACTGCTGGACACTTGAAAGGACGATCTGCCTCTGGATAACGACGACGCATAACAACAACACCAATAGAGGCAATAACGAACGCAAATAAAGTCCCACTACTACACATTTCAGCAACAATATGAATTGGTGTAAAACCACTAATAATTGCAATGATACCCCCAACAATCATCGTGATAACATGAGGCGTACCATATTTCGGATGAACTTTACAAATACCAGCTGGAATGAGTCCATCACGTGACATCGCAAAAAATGCTCTCGTTTGTGCATAAATCATAACCAATAAAACTGTTGTTAGACCTGCAATCGCCCCGGTCCCCACGACAGCAGAACCAAAATTATAGCCAATGGTCCGTAGCACGTAGGCAACTGGTTCAGCATTATCAAGCTCTGTGTAATTCACGACGCCTGTCATAACCCCAGATACTGCGATATATAAAACCGTACAAATAGCAAGCGAACCGATAATACCAATTGGCATATCGCGTTTTGGATTGCGCGTTTCCTCAGCTGCTGTTGCAACGGCATCAAAGCCAAGATACGCAAAGAAAATAACCGCAGCCCCAGCGGAAACACCAGCAAAACCGAATGGCATAAACGGTGTCCAGTTTGTTACGTCAACTTTTGGACCCGCTAATAACAGAAAGGTAAAGATCGCAATAAACTTAACGGCAACTAACACTTTATTAACTGTCGTACTTGCTTTGATCCCAAGTACTAATAAATAAGTTAAAAATAACGTAATCAACATAGCCGGTAAGTTAACAATTCCACCATCCGCTGGCACAGCAGTTAAGGCTTTTGGCAATTCAACTCCACCAGATTTTAGTAAGCCAACCATATACGCTGACCAGCCACCTGCAACAGCACTAGCCCCAACAGTATATTCCAAAATTAAATTCCAACCTACTAACCAGGCAATGAATTCCCCTAACGAAGCATATGTATACGTATAGGCACTTCCCGATACCGGTACCATCGAAGCAAGCTCTGCATAAGCCAAGCTGACAAAAGCACAAGTCACACTGGCAATAACAAAGGATAGCATTAAACCAGGTCCAGCATATTTTGCGGCAGCAAGACCAGTCAGTACAAAAATACCTGTACCAATGATAACCCCTACGCCTAACAAAACAACATCTAAAGCACCTAATGATCTGTGCAAAGAAGTAGTAGCTGCCTCTTTTTTTAACACTTCAAGACCTTTAGTACGAAAAACATTCACAATAAATCCTCCTAAACTACAAAAAAATATAAATATACACTCAGTTGTAAATTATATCATGATTTACTTCACTTGTATAAATAAGTTGCTGATTTTTTATTACATAACTATTATTATTTTGTACCTTTGCATGAAAAATACTGATTATGGGACAATATTTTTTCTTTTACTTATTTAAATTGCTATTGCAATTTAGGAATGACTTTCTCTATAAATTTCTCAACTTCAATTTCATTTTCACGAAAATTATCTTTTATCTACACTATTATCCAAGATAAGCGCACCATCACATACAGACACAAAAACCCGGTCAGGAATATTCCTGACCGGGTTGAGTTATTTTTTAATAACTATATTTCAAAAGGAAGATAACCATGATGATCTCCTTCTTTAGTTCCTTTTATATCGCTTGCAAAAAAATAATTACTTTTGTTTCTCAATTGCTACCATTCTTTGTAGTAGCTGGTTTTACTACTAACCATTGCTGCTCTTGATGGTCTTTGGGCAGCATTTGGGCATCAAACCACATGAAATAGAATTTTTCTAATATTAGCTTTCCTTACTATTTCATCAGACAGCATTACCATAAATCTATGTATAAACTTCATCAAAATGTTTTCATGGTCACGATAAAACTACTTTTTCAGTATATTATCAACATATCGCTTAACTTCTTGAATGTAAATTTCATCAGGAATAAAATTATGTTCTAACAATTTTGCGGTTTTCTCTGTCAATTTCATTTCAGTAGCAATTTCTTTACCTGCTGTTTCTAAAACTTTCAGATAAGTAGTAATAATCGGTCTCACCTCATCTGCATTGGTACTCAGAAGAGCGCCTTGTGAAGCATATATTTCACAGATTATATCTGTGTTTATGTTACGCGCATGCCTCTTAATCCAATGAGAAATGACTTCAAAATGAGATCTTTCTGGATACCCACAGTTGGCTATCATTATTAATTTCGGAGGTAAACTGGTTGTGAAATGTCGACATTCTCCATTTTTGTCCTTTCCCCAATAAGGATTGGCTGTCACCATCATCCGATCCATAAAGACTTTTTGCATACTAGAGATATTGTCAAAATAAAGTGGCGTAGCTAAAATACGAATGTCTGCACCTTCCATAAGAGATAGTATCTCAGCCATATCATCTTCGATCACGCACTGCCCTGGACTATTAAACCAACAAGCTTTACAGGCCTTGCAATATTTAATCTCCTTTTCCGCTAAAAAAATATTTACTGTTTCCGCACCTGCTTCCTGCGCTCCTTTTAAAAAGGCATTCACCATTATATTGGTATTGCCAGCCTTTCCTTTATGACTCCCATTAATAGCTACAATTTTCATTGAATCACCTTCCGCCTTATAATCTATAAGCAATTATATCAATAAATTCCAATAATTTGCAGTCTTAATATTTGAATAGATTTATGGTATAATATTCATAGAAAAGCGCGCACAGAAAAGTAAATTTTGAAATCATGGCAATTCATTATTTTTAGAGTTTTCTAAAGCCTCAGAATAAATCTGTGGCTTTTTATTGTATAAACAACGAAATACCTTTACAAATCTGCCCATATACCTGCGCCTTTGCACCGGGAACTTTGCGAAATTGCCAAGAATAAGTAGCCAATACTAGCAATCCCGCAATAAAAATAAATAATATTGAATATTCACGATTGAATCATAATATTCAATTAACATAATACATAATTTCCTTTACTTAGAATATTTAGAATATATAGTATTTTTATGTATGAAATACAAATTCCTGTCTACCTTGTAACAAGTAAAGCCTATACTCAAAAAAGGAATCATAGTTTTATCTTTTTGAGCGTATTACTGACTATTTCTTCCTACTATTGCACATATTAAACATAACTTAAATAATAGAATGAGGTGCATCAATGGACTTTCAAGAAATATTTCGCGATACTTGGCAGACTGGGTTAGTCTTTGTCAGCTTGTTAATTTTCACACGGTTTTTAGGAAAAACTCAAGTTGGGCAGTTGACCTTTTATGAATACATTAGTGGCATTACGATTGGATCGATTGCCGCTAATATAGCTGCTTCCGATCCAGATAAAGTCTGGAGTCACTTTTATGATTTAGTGTTGTTTGTTATTCTTACTTATGTGTTTTCTTATCTTTCCATTAAAAATCGTTCCATACGTAAGATTATCGAAGGTGAGGCAACAATTGTAATTGAAAATGGTACTATTCTAAAAGAAAATATGAAGGGACTTCGCTATGATTTGGATGAATTAAATGCCCAGCTCCGCGAACAAGGAGTCCTTGATATTAGTGAAGTACAGTTTGCTATTTTAGAAACAACAGGTGGTCTCAGCGTAATCAAAAAGACATTGGAGCAACCAGTAAGTAAAACGGATATGGGACTCAAAATGGCAGAGGCAACCTTTCCAGTAGAGTTAATTATGGATGGGGAACTCCTACATGAACACTTAACGAAAAATAATTTATCCCTTACCTGGCTAGAGAATGAATTAGCCAAACAAGGGATAAAAAATAAAGCTGAAGTTTTATATGCAGTCATTGATAGTAAAGGAAAACTGTTTGTGAACAAAATTGTGAATCAATGATTGGACAATAAGTTTCGATCACGAAACTTGATAATCAATTTTACGATGATTGGAAATAGTAACATAATAAAGAGCAAACGAACCAATTGGTACGCTGTCATTGTCGAGATATCTGCCCCAACGATTAGCGCAGTGATTCCCATCTCGGCTAATCCGCCCGGCGCAGTACTCAAAAATGCTGTTGCAAAGGATACTGAAGTTAACTTTACAACCATATACCCCGTAAATAAAGATACAAGTAAAACACCGGCGACGCCGACAAAAAGGCATGGCATCAAACCATGATACATTTTAATTTTCGCTAAATTAATACTAGAACCAATATATGTACCCACGCATACTTGCGCTGTACTAATAATATAAGAAGGTACGATAGGTGCTGGAATACCTGTTGCTAAAATAAAAGCACCGGTAATCAAAATAGGTCCTAGTAAAAAAGCTGTAGGTAATCGTAAAAATTTAGCAAAAAAAGCTCCTGCAACGGCAACACAACTATAAATCAATATTTCATTACTACTTACCATCGGTACGCTTGCTGCAGTGGCAATTGGATTGCCATCATGAAGTACATGCATGGTCAAAAATGGTACACTAAACACGACCGATAACATACGAACCGTTTGCATAATCGTTACTGCTGTTTGATCGGTATTTTCCATTTCTTCCGCCAATACCACCATCTGCGATAATCCACCTGGTACGCACCCCAACAAACAAGTTTCTAGGCTAATCCCAGTTTTCCGATGGGTAATATAGCCAACAAGGATTCCTACAAATACGGTGATGAGAGTTGCAATTAACATCAAAGGTAAATGTTCAAGGATTTTATAGCCAGTTTCTACTGTAAAGGGTCTCCCCATTGCATAACCGAGTACGATCAATGCCGCATCACGTATCGTAATCGGCCAATAAATCCGTTTACCTGTTTTTAAGGAATATAAAGAAATCGCCGCAATTGGTCCTAACGTCCAAGGTAACGGCACATTAATTAACGCAAATAAAGCGCCGACTGTCACGGAAAGACAGAGTGCTTTTAAGATTTGATTCATATAATTTCAACACCTACTAAAAAAAATTCTTCTATAAGATTACGATGTTTCCTAGCTTTCGTCAAATAAAAAAATCTGATGATGATACTTACGATCCCCTGATCATGCCAAACAGTACAAGGACTCTACTGCTAAGTCATTTTGATAAAATCTAAATATACCTTATCATCATAGAAAAAGGCAGGCTGCAAACTTCATTGCAGACCCGCCTTTTTCTATGCCTTAAAAACTAGTCTTTTCAAACTTCCCCACCAGCTATGCATTGGATGTTTTTCAAAGAACAAGAAAATAATTGGAATAACAATTAAGGTAAATACCGTTGAAGTTAATAAGCCACCAATGATTACCCATGCCATACTGACACGTGTTTCAGAGCCTTCTGTAATGGATAACGCTGTTGGCAGCATACCAACCACCATGGTTAGTGTCGTCATGAAAATTGGTTTTAACCTTACTTTACCTGCTTCGATAATTGCATCATGAGCATTCATTCCTTTATCCATGAGCGTTAACGTATAGTCAAGTAGTAATGTCCCATTCTTCGCAACAAGTCCATCCATAACTAATATACCAATCAACGAATATAAATTTATCGTATTATTCGTGATGAAGAGCAATAATACTGATCCAATTAACCCCAATGGTAACGAGAACATACGAATAAACGGAGTCAAGGTTGATTCATATAAAACAGCAAGTAACATATAAATCAGTACCAAAGCCAAGGACAGCGCTTGTAGCAATTCACTAAAGGTATCATTCATACTAGTAGCCTGACCTATAAAACGATAGCTAACACCATTGCCTAAGTCTTCTTTATTTAACAATGTTGTTGCTTCTTTTATTACTTCATTTAATGGTCGATTGGTTAAATTCGCCCCAATAACAATTGAACGTTGTTTGTCTGAACGACGAATGCTCACTGGTCCAACGCCCTCTTTGATTTTTGCAACATCATCAAGAAAGAGAACATTTCCGCCTGCATTAATTGGTATCTTAGCGATGTCGGAAGTTTTAAAACCATCACTTCCTTTAAACCTAACATTAATATCCGTATCATTACCATCATTTTTTACATCATTCGCAATAACCCCAGCTTGTGTACCAGCGATCGCTGCTGAAAAAGTATTCGTAACATCCTGAATGGATGTATTATATTGTTTTAATTTTTCTCGATCAAGCACCATTTGCACTTCTGGCATACCTTCGGTATAAGAACTGCTAACATCTTTTAATCCATTGACATTTTTTTTCAATAAGTCTTGGACTTTATAAGAGGTAGCAACCAAGCTATCTAAATCGTTGCTACGCAATTCTAATTGGAATGCCCCACTACCACGACCAGAACCAGGTCCACCTGCTACACCAGCCACTGACGATTGGGTTTCTTTTACCTGAACATCGCCACCGCTAATATTGTCATTGGCAAATTTCCGTACATCATCTGTAACTTTCCATACACTACGATCACGTTCTTTGCGGTCATAGAGTTGCACACTGATGCTACCTTCGTATTGATTCGTGCCACCAATCGTGGCTAAATAATACTTTACTTCAGGAATCGTTTTTAAAAATTCTTCTAATTGCGCAATCACAATATCTGTCTGTTCGACACTCTGTCCGACAGGTAACTGAACATTAATATTAAAGCTGCTCTCATCTGTACGTGGCATATATTCAGAACCGACAATTCCTAGAGGAATAAAGCTCATCGTACTGAAAAATAAAATCAATGCAGTCACCAAAATCTTTTTCCGGTTATTTAAACTCCATTTTAGAATTCTATCATATTTTTCTACTGCAAGATGTTCAATCTTATCCATAAATGACCAAATCTTGCCTTTTGGTGCAGTATAACCCTTAGAAAAAAATCTGGAAGCCAACATCGGCGTAAGCGTAAACGAAATAAATAAGGAAAATAAGGTAGCAAACACAATGGTTAAACCAAATTGCCTAAAAAATTGTCCTGTCATTCCTGTCATAAAAGCAATTGGTAAAAAGACCACAACATCACAAAGTGTAATGGAAATGGCCGCCATACCAATTTCATTACGACCATCTTCTGCTGCAACTTTTGCATCCTTGCCCATCGTCATATGCCGATGGATATTTTCCAGTACCACAATTGAATCATCGACTAGTATCCCCACGCAAAGTGCCATCCCCATTAGGGACATCATATTAAAAGTAAAACCCGCCATATACATAATGAGAAATGTCGATACGAGTGATGTTGGAATAGCAATCATTACCGCCAAAGTTGACCGCCAACCACGAAGAAATAAGAACAAGACTAGCCCTGTGGTACATAGACCTTCAATTAATGTACCTAAGGTATTATGCAAAGAATTATTAACATAATCAGCAGAGTTGTTAACCACAATAAATTGATAATCTGGATAATCTGTTTGCAGTTTTGCTAAATTCTTTAAAATTGCATCCGCTGTTAAAACAATATTGGCATCACTGTTTTTGTAGATTGCCATTGAAATTGCATCTTGACCATTTACACGGCCATAACGATTTGCCCTAGCATCTTGTGCCTTAATATTTGCAATTGCTGTTATCGGAATACTAGCACCAGCAGCATTAGTAATTTGCAATTTTTCAATATCCTCTGCGGCTTTATATTGCGCAGTTACTCGCACACTCGTTTGTGTCGTCGTCGTATAGATTGATCCAGATGGAAGCAATGCATTTTCAGAATTAATTTTACTAATCACTTGATTTAAGGTTAATTTATAAAATGCCAACTTATCTTTATCAATTTCTACGGCAATTTCTTTATCTCGGCCACCACTTAGCTCTATTTCGGACACTCCGTCAGATTGCTGTAAGCGATCTTGGAAAATATTACTTGTTTTGCTGTAAATATCTGATAAAGAGTTTTTCGACAATACCGCAACTTGAACAATTGGTGAAGCATTGATATCACGTTTGATAACAACTGGTTCATCGACAGAATCGGGAAGCTTCGATCTAACCGCATTTACTTTTTTTGTCGCTTCAATAGAAGCAAAGTCAGCATTCGCTGAAAACTCCAGTTGCAGTGTGATTCTCGCTTGTTCTGCACTGGCAGTTGACGTCATCTGTTTTACATTGGATACTGAAGATAAAGCATCTTCTAAAGGCTTTACGACCTGTTGTTCCACCGATTCAGCACTTGCTCCAGGATATTTTACGGATATCGTAACATATGGTGTATTCAGTGCGGGTAATAATTCCACGCCAATGCGATAAAAACTATATAGCCCAAGCACAACAAAAAACCCAACAATCATACAAATTCCAATTGGCCTTTGTATTGAAAAACGTGTTAAATTCATGGATTATCCACCTGCCCGCTTGAACCATTAATATCAACAACCATATCATTTTTTAAGCGCGCTAAATTAGTGACAGCAACTCTGTCTCCCTCTTGAAGACCTTCGAGAATTTCTACCTGTAGATCATTTCTCAGCCCAAGCTTAACTAGACGCTCTTGGGCTTTATTCTCACTGTCAATAATAAATAAAGATATTTTTCCATTCTTCTCAATAACGCTTTCTTTTGGTACAAATAGTGTTTGTGGACGTTGCAAAATTTCAATTTGTGTACGACCAAACATACCAGCTTTAATCAATTCATCATTGACATCCAGTTCAATTCTGGCAGTATAGCTTTTTGTTGTACTATCTGTTGCCGGACTCACATAAATAATCGTCCCTTCATAGCTATTACCTAAAGATTCAATATCTACTTTTACTTTTGCCCCAGTTTTAACTGCAGCTACATCTTGCTCAGAAAGCTGACAATCAATATAAATTTTACTATTATCAACTAATGTTAAAAGTTTCTGACCAACTGTAACAAATGCACCAGCTTCAATATTACGATAGCCAATCACTCCATCACGTGGAGCACGTAAAATCAAATCATTACGTTGCTTCTCCAAAGATTGAGTACCAACTTTGGATTTTTCCATAGCTGCTTTTTTTGATTCTACAGTGGCAGGAATATTACCTGACATTGTCTGATTTAAGAGTGTATCTAATGCAGCTTTGCTATTAATCATGTCTTGATAAACTGTGTCTAATGATTCTTTCGAAATAGCTCCCTGATCATAAAGTGATTGATAATTTTCATATTTTGCTTTGGTACGTTCGTAGTCTATCTGTTCTTTTTGATAAGAAGCATTATAGGTAGACTCTGATTCTTTTGCATCAGCTTCTGCCTGCCGCGTTGCCGCATTGTTTTGTGCTATTGATAAATCAAGATCACCAGTATCTTGTACAAGTAATACATCACCGGCTTTAACCTTTTGCCCTAAAGTAACATTTACTGCAGTTATACGACCTGCATATTTAGGTGCTATATCGATATTTGCGTCTGATACCGTTTGCCCAAATAAAGACACACGCCGCATCATGTCTTTGCGTTCAACTATATAAGTATCTACGGCTGGCTTAATGCTAACCTTAGCTTCTTTATTCTGATTGATACTGCCATGAAATAAAAAATAAATTATCCCAATAGCAGCAATACAAGCTACGCCTACCGTAATAATTTTTTTCTTATTTATTGTTGAAAAATCATGTCTCATAAACTTTCACTCTCCATCTAACTCTGCAAATGCCAACACGCTACCTATTAAATAATATAATAATATAATAACCTAAAACTTTGCCAATATATTTTCCCACTTGCTCAATTATTTTTCTACCATACTATATCAATATGACAATTCCATGACAAGAACTTATCTTCCTAAAAACTATAGATCAATCAAACAACTTTACTTAGGATATACGTAAAAACCCTAGTTGCATTATAATAACTCACATGCAACTAGGGTTTTATTTATCCCTATTCCTTAATAGGTGTAATTATCGTTACAAATTGCAACTAATTCAATTTCAACTAAGGCATCTTTCGGCAATTTTGCAACTTGTACGCAAGCACGGGCAGGTGCTTCGCTTATGAAGTATTTTGCATATACTGTGTTCATTGCTACAAAATCGCTCATGTCAGCTAGAAAAACACCAGTTTTAACAACATCATCTAACGTAGCGCCGGCTTCAGCTAGGATTGCTTTTAAATTTTCCAAGGATTGTGCTGTTTGCGCTTCGATACCACCCGCCACGATTTCACCAGTCTGCGGATTTACTGGAATTTGTCCTGAGATGAATAACAAACCATTTGCTTTAATCGCTTGCGAGTATGGACCAATTGCTTTTGGTGCCTTGTCAGTATGAACTACTTTTTTCATTATAGATAACCCCTTTTATTCATATTATTATTTTGTATTTCAGTAGATTACAATATCTTTTGAGCTAAATCAGGGCGTAGGCAATTGGATTCGCCTAAATATACATGGACAATTTCATTCTGTTGTTTTTCTGTATTTACCAATAAAAGTACACGTATGCACTTATCTAACCCAGTTTCAACATCCAGCTCTTGCGTTCCAAACAATGGAACTAATTCCCAACCAATTTTTCTGGCTGCAGCTGCTGGAAATGCCGCATTTAAATCAGGTGTGGCACTAAAAATAGCCGCCCCAATATCTTTAAGATCTAAGTTATTCTTGGTCACTAATTCCTTTAACAACTCTTGTACTGCGAGAAAAATAATTTCTTTGTTATTTTCTGTTACAGTAATAGCTCCCCTTATTCCTTGCAACACCATAGACCTCCTAATTATTATCTTAAAATCGAATACACTTCTCATATATTCGCACTAATTGGCAAAAATCCTATCTGACTTCTACAAAATTTAATAAATTAATATAAAATTAATATAAAATAAGAGCTACAAGAGAAAAAGCCTTCTCTTATAGCTCCTATTATGGTAAATAGTGACGGTTATTGTTAAATATACCTGTCTTTGGATATGGGGGAAACTCTTTTATCTTACTATATTTTTCAATATAACCAGTAACATTATTCGCGATATCATGCACACTACGAAGAAAGACATCCGCTTCTTCATAATTGTTATAGACTCCCAGGCTCACTCGAACGATTCCCGGAAAAGGGACATTGTCATTTTTTCTATAGTATTGAATCTCTTCACTTGACAAACCTAGCAACTTCTGTACATAAGGGTGGGCACAAAATAAGCCACTGCGGACAGCAATACCAAATTCATAAGATAAAATTTTTGCAATCATCCGATGTTCAATATTGGGCAAAATAAAAGAAATAATGCTAACTTTATCACCTTGTTTTTTAGGGCAGCCAAACAATTTAATATTTTTAACAGCTCTAAGCCCGTCAATGATATAATTTATCACTTCTTGCTCATAGATATGGACTCGCTGCATATCAAGCTTATTTAAAGTAGTAATCGCTTTTAACAGTGCCGCAACACCGATCACATTTGGTGTACCAGCTTCATCTTTATAAGGCGCAGCATCCCAATCTACAAAAGTATCAGTAACGAGTTCTACTGCTCCTCCACCTTTTAAATAAGGTGTGTTTTTCTTAAAAGTCCTACTCTTGCCAATAAGCACTCCAATACCAAAAGGTGCATACATTTTATGAGCTGAAAATACCAAATAGTCAATATGCTCCTCCCGTTCATGTGGTTTCATGTCTACCGCCCGATGTGGTACCAATTGAGCACCATCTACTAATATTTCCGCACCATAGCTATGCGCAAGCTTTGCAATATCATAAATCGGATTGATATAGCCAGTTACATTGGATGCACCGGTCACACTTACCAGCTTCACTTTGCCTTTGTATTGTATTAATTTCTTTTCTAAATCGACCAGATCCAATCTGCCAACTTGATCAATTTTTACATAGTCCATGGCAAATTTATAACGCCACGGTAAATCGTTCGCCAAATGTTCCATTTCTGTACTAAGAATCATTGCCTTTTGGTGCTCATACCAGAAAGCATTCGCAAAAATATTAATTGCTTCTGTCGTCGTCTTTGTATAAATCAACGTATCTTTATGATCATCTGCACCAACAAATTTTTTAATCAACGCTCTACCATTTTCGTAAATGTCTGAAGACACCGTCGACTTGTAGCCCATTCCTCGATGCACTGAGGAATACCATAAAGCAAATTCATTAATCTCACTCATAACAGAGATAAACGGTGGTGTTGTTGCGGCATTGTCAAAATTGATTGCTGTGACCAATTCGCCATTCAGTATTGGTATGCGCCGGTCTACACCCACTACCATTTGCCGGAGTTTTTTCGCAAAACTTTGTCTTATCATACCGATCCCTCTACTATTTATTTTTTCCGCTTCCTTTTTCTTTCATTCTATTCAGCATTTTTTAAAAAGGTAACCATATTTTTATTTTCCTTATGTAAAAAAAATAATCTAAATAATAAACGTATTGTTTATTATTTAGACTATAAAGTACTGATTATTTTCCTAATAATAGCTTGCTAAGTTCCTCCACCGAAGTAACGATTTTATCCGGTTTAGCTTCCGTTAACTCTTCTAACGTTCCATACCCATACCCTACCCCAATAACTGCAAGATCATTTTCTTTCGCCCCTAAAATATCATGCTGACGATCACCAACCATAATAATATTTTTAACGTCACGATTTTCTAGTTGGGACAAAGCAAATTCGATCACTTCGCCTTTATGTTCCCGCGTGCCATCAAGATTACTGCCAGCAATCACTGTAAAATAATGATCAATCTGATAATACTCTAAAATCTTTTTGGCGTGCTCCGTCGGTTTTGCCGTTGCGAGAACCATTGTTTTTTTCTGTGCTTTCAACCCCGCTAATAAATGATCTACCCCTTCAAACATTACATTTTCCTTAATTCCCTCACGTTCAAATCGCTCGCGATAAAACTCAGTCGCTTGCACGGCCTCCTCATCACTCATACCGTAAATTTTTGTATAAGTTTCTGTTAGTGAAGGACCGATATAATGGCGCAGCTTATCTCCTTCAGTATCCACGATATTAAACTTTTCTAATGAATACTGAAGACAACGAATAATCCCTAGCGCAGAATCGGACAACGTACCATCTAAATCAAAAAATATCGTATTATATTTTGTAAAATTTTGCATAAATATCCCCTTTGCCTAAATAAACTTCATCATAGATTACCTAGTTACAAAATTCTCTTTTATGGATCGATTCCCCTTCTTATGAACAACATTTCTCAATAAAACCTAGAATAATAAATTCTATTGATAGAATAATAGAAAAATTTTTTACATTATTTAATATGCAAAATTTTTTTTACCATTTTTACCATTATTAAAGGTATTTATTGGTATGTGTTGTATATAATATCTATAAAATTAATTTTACCAAAAAACAGTTTAGGAGATATCTTTATGAACAAACGTTCCATTAAGACAGCCCTTGATATTACATCTACAAACCATAACGATGATTATATCGAATTTGTTGATAATTTACCTGCTACTGTTTTTGTAGTTGACTATAAAAACTGTATTCTAGCCATTAATAAAGCGGGAGAACAATTATTTAAAAAATTAAAATTTACGAAAGAAATCAATCTGAAAAAATTTCATCTACCAGATTGGTTAATGAATGAACTATCTAACTTTCGTCAATCGCATTATATTTCCATTACTTTTACAAAAAAAATAATACTGAACGACTCTGTTGTTACTTTTGAAGTAAGGTTTTCCCAAGAAGATTTAAACCAAGAAAATAGCAATACAATTATAAAGATCAAACGATTATCACAGAACATAGCCGTACCTATATTACCTGATTTACCTAATCTTTACTATGATGCATTTTATTATAGCAGTACCGCAATGGTTATTTTTGGTGAAAACATGTCGATTGTTTCACTAAATAGAAGTTGCGAAAAATTATTCGAAATTAATCGAGAAGATTATGAAGGTAAAAAAGACTACTTAGGACGAATATCCAAAAGATCTTATCGCTACTTTATTCATCTGCAAAACCAAAAGCAATTTGATCCTGATAGCGCTCCTAATTATCATACAATTCATGTGAAAACGGCCAAAGGTATCCAAAAGAATCTCTATATCACCATTTCTCTCATCCCACATAGTAACCAAACCTTAGTTTCCATTACAGATATTATCCAAGAAAAGAACATCTTCAAAAAACTTTTATTAACCAATGATGAAAGTGAAACTACGTTTGATCAATTACCCATTATAACGTTCATCACGAATAGAGCTGGAGAAATCATTGAAGCAAATAAAAGCTTTTGTATCGCAACAGGGTTATCGCATGACCATATTTATGATAAAAATTGGTTAGACTTAACACTTGATACAAAACCAGATCAGCACAATTCTATCTTGAGAAAATTAGAAAATAACAATATCGTTAGAAATATAGAAATGAATTTTAATTTTACAGCTTTAGCTCCATCTCAACGCATTGGTTTATTATCAGCTCGTAATATTGATTATAAAGGTACTCCAGCAATAATTTTTACGATCAATGATATCAGTGAAGTACATGATCTAGCAAATGAAATTGATCGACTGGAACGACTCAATATTGCCAGCCAACTCGCAGCTGGTGTAGGACATGAAATTCGCAATCCAATGACCTCTGTTCGCGGCTTTTTGCAAATGCTTAGTAATAAAAATGAAATGAAAACCTATCAATCTTATTTTGAATTGATGATTGAAGAACTAGATCGTGCTAATTTAATCATTTCAGAGTATTTATCACTCGCAAAAAATAAAAGAAGTCAAATAGAATCCGTCAATTTAAATACTATCATTAAACAAATACTACCTTTATTGCAGACCAATGCGATTACAAGCAATAACTTTATTGATATTGATTTGCATGAAATTCCTGATTTATTACTGGATGGTAAAGAAATTCGACAACTGATTTTAAATATCGTGAAAAATGGCTTAGAAGCAATGAAATGTGGTGGAAAAATAACGATTTCTACCCACCATACTACGCCTGAAAGCCTCTTATTAGCCATCAAAGATGAAGGCCCTGGTATTCCTGATGAAATACGAGAAAAAATCGGCACACCATTTTTTACTACTAAAGATAACGGTACCGGTTTAGGACTTTCTATTTGTTATAATATTGCCAGCAAAAATAATGCCACGATTACCATCGATTCGGCCTCAGGGGGTACCACGTTTTTTATAAAATTCTTCTTACCAACTTGTAATAGCTCTGATAAATAAAAATATTCTACGAAAATAGAAAAACTCGGAAGGCTGAGCCTCCCGAGTTTATTTATGTTTTAATATACTATATAACAGCCGACTACACAAAATCAAAGCACCAATGTACCCAAAAACCCCCAGTAACGGTATCCCCATGATTTGAGGCTTCATTTGCGTTGTGGCAATAATGCTTGAACCGACTAATAATGCTGAACTGATGATACAAACGATCAGTTTATTGATCATCTTATCGACTTGTCTAATTGGTTCTTCACAGCCTGTCAGATCTAAATTGACCTTGGTTTGTCCTTTGATTGTCATTTTTAAAATATCCGACAACTGCCCTGGTATATCCACTGCTTTACGCGTAAATTTATATAACAACTTCTGCGTATGCTGCAATTCTTCGGCTAAATCGAAATTTTTTTTAAAATCGGCCTTCATATGCCTTGATAAGATGTCGACTAAGTTTACTTCTGGACAACAAGATCTAAGCACTCCTTCAAGGGTTATCGCACCACGCGCAAGAATACTAATCCCCGGGGCAAAACCAATATTATGCCGTTTCGCAATTCCTAACATTCTTCGAATTAGCTGTCCAACATCCAGACTGCCAAAATCCGTTCCGACATATTTATTCATTACATCATCAATATCAGCATATAGTTTGGCATGATTGACTCGTTCATTTTGTATACCAATGGAAAGTACCGCATTTTTCATCTCATAGGTGTCATTATTGACGATTGCAACGACGGCCTTTCGAAACATCGTTTTATCTCTATGTGACAGTTTCCCAATCATACCCAAATCTAACCAAACAATATTCCCATCACGGATCCAAATATTGCCTGGATGAGGATCGGCATGAAAAAAGCCATCGTCAACGATCTGCTTTACATAATTTTGGCCAAGTTTTTTACCAATCTCCGTCATATCATAACCAAGTGCCACTAGCTGATCGACCTTATCAATCTGAATTCCTTCGATATATTCCATAACCAAAATATGTGAAGTAGTTAAATGCTTCTCAATCATGGGGCATGACACGTACTCTACATCACGATTAAAATTACTAAATTCATAATTATGATTGGCCTCCATCAAAAAATCCATTTCTTGTTTAGCTAGAGTCCACATTTCATCAACAATCATATTGAAATCAAGAACATTGCTTGTCTCACTGATAATCTTTAGGATTTGCGCTGCTCTGCGAAGTAAGACAATATCTTGTGCCATAACATCATAAATACCTGGCCGTTGCACTTTTACAACGACTTTTTTACCGCTCTGTAAAGTAGCTTCATGGACCTGTGCAATTGATGCCGATCCAAGTGGGTTGGGTTCAATCTTCGCAAAAATATCTGAAGCTGAAGTATTATATTCTGATTCTATTACCTTGATAATTTGCTCGAAAGATAAGGGTGTTACCTCCGCACGTAATTTAACCAATTCATCACAATATTCCTGTGGCATAATGTCAGGGCGCATTGACATGATTTGTCCAAGTTTCACAAAGGTAGGACCTAAATCTTCTAAAATCAGTCGTAATTTTTCTGGCGTTAATCCATGGACAATATCTCGTCCATTCAAGACTGAGATAATTTCTTTTAATCGATCTGTAGATATATTTTGACTTTGGGCTTCTTTGCTGTATTTTAAAAAGCTTCCCATCAACATACGCTTTTACTCCATTCAAGAAATTTTACTACGATACATCTTACTACTAGTATAACATCGAAATGAAAAAAGGCGAAATCCCCTAGAGAGTTTCGCCTTTTATTTTGTATAAAATTATTTACCGTATTGCTCAGCCAATTGTTTTTTTACTTCTGGATTCTCTAGATATTCATCATATGTCATCGTTCTGTCCACTAAACCATTTGGCGTAATTTCAATGATACGATTGGCAATTGTTTGAATGAACTGATGGTCATGCGATACGAAAAGCATCGTGCCATTAAAGCTGGTTAAACCATTATTTAACGATGTAATCGATTCAAGATCTAAATGGTTTGTTGGTTCATCTAATAATAATACATTCGCACCACTAAGCATCATTTTCGATAACATACAACGAACCTTTTCACCACCGGATAATACATCCGCATGTTTAAGCGACTCTTCGCCAGAGAATAACATTCTCCCTAAGAATCCACGAATAAAAGATTCATCTTGGTCAACAGAGTATTGTCTTAACCAATCAACAAGGCTAAGTTTCACACCTTCAAAAAACGCAGAATTATCTTTTCCTAAATAGGCTTGTGATGTAGTTACACCCCATTTGAATTCACCAGCATCTGCTTCGATTTCACCTATTAAAATTCTAAATAAAGTTGTTTTCGCTAAGCCGTTTGGACCAACAAAAGCAATTTTATCACCTTTATTTACTAGGATGCTCACGTTATTTAATAATTTTTCGCCATCAATCGTTTTGCTAAGACCATCAATCTGCAACAATTGATTACCAGCCTCACGCTCAGATTTAAAAGCGATATATGGATATTTGCGCGTCGATGGTTTGATGTCATCAAGCGTAATCTTTTCTAATAATTTTTTACGGGAAGTGGCCTGTTTTGATTTAGACGCGTTGGCACTAAAACGTTGAATAAACGTTTGTAAATCTTTCATTTTTTCTTCTTTTTTCTTGTTCGCATCTTTAGCTAATTGCAACGCAAATTGGCTAGATTCTAACCAGAAATCATAATTACCAACATACAATTGAATACCTTCAAAGTCAACGTCAGCAATATGTGTACATACTTCATTTAAAAAATGACGGTCATGAGATACTACGATAACCGTATTTTCAAAGTTTGCCAAGAAATCCTCTAACCAATTGATCGACTCAATATCAAGATGATTTGTAGGTTCATCTAATAATAAAATATCAGGGTTACCAAAGATTGCTTGCGCTAATAGTACCCGCACTTTTTCTTTACCGCTTAGATCAGCCATTTTTACAGTATGTAAGCTTTCTGGGATACCAAGACCATTTAATAACCGTGCCGCTTCTGGTTCTGCTTCCCAGCCGTCTAATTCAGCAAATTCACATTCAAGCTCCGATACACGCATACCATCGGCATCAGAAAAATCAGGTTTTGCATAAAGTGCATCTTTCTCATCCATGATTGCAACGAGCCTACCATGTCCCATCATAACAGTTTTTAAAACTTCAAATTCATCAAATTCATAATGATTTTGCTTTAATACCGCAAGACGCTCGCCTGGTGTAATATCAATTGTCCCCTTAGTCGGTTCAATATCGCCTGCTAACAATTTTAAAAACGTAGATTTACCAGCACCATTTGCTCCAATCACACCATAACAATTACCTGGTGTGAATTTTATATTTACATCTTTAAATAAAATACGTTTCCCAAACTGAAGCGTTAAGCCATTTGTACTAATCATATATTAATTTATCAGTCCTTTAAAAAAATTTCTTTATATCGCAATATTTTATCATATTCTGTATGTGAAGTCTAATAAATCGCAGTAAAATCATGATAAAAAGCTGCTACAAAAATATATTTTATAACAGCCTATGTGCGCGAAACAAAAATAGTACAATAAAATTGAAGATTGGCCTTTTTACCTAGCTTTTACATTCATCAAAACAACTATACTGATTCCACCAATACTCTTTTTAAAATCTTTCCCGTCTGGCTTTTAGGTAAGGACTCTACCACGTGAAATTCACGCGGTATTTTATATAAAGCTAAATTTGCTTGTAAATTCTTTTTATACTATTCAACAAATTTTCTTAATTACTCTTCTAAAATATCATTGTGAATTTTTAGTATTTTTTCTCCATATCCATACCCCGGTACCGCCCATCTACCATCTAAGTCTGTCCATGTTCTGGCTTGCCCAAAATTTCTTGTCGTAGTAACCAAACGATACCGTGGATCAATAATATTTGTGCTTGGTGGCTTTGTACTTGAATACGCTAAAATATGTTGAATATGGGCACGTACGCCCATCTGCGAATTTGGAAACCACGCCCCTCGTACCCCACCACCAACGGTACCTAATCCACAAAAATTATTTTGCTCTGCTACCACTGAACCGCCATAACGGAAATAGCCTGTCTCATGTAAGGCTTGAGCAAAGGCGACATCTGGTTTTACCCCTTCTCTGCTAGCCTCTTCATAATAATACTCTACCAGTTGCGCAGGTGATACCGTGAGCGCAGGGTTGGGGTTATTTCTTAATAAATATCTTACACATTGATCCTTAGTCGCTACAGCGTTACCCATAATAAAATAATCTGAACTAGTAGTAACCATCGTTTGTGGTTTATCATTCCATGTAAACGGTCTTGATTCAACACTATTACTGGTACATGCAAATACCGTGACACAAATACCCATTAAAAATATACTAAATTTTTTGAAAGATTTGTTCATGTCCGCCCTCCAATACGATTACCAATTTTATGTAAAAACTTAATTATTTTAAATATACCATTAAAGCAATTAAGTTTCTACATAAAAATAACGAACCTATCAATGTGCTCATACTGATAGACTCGTTATCTTTTTATAAATTAATGGCTTAAGAAGCCAAGTTGTATGATAAATAGAATCTGGAACACATACATAATTGGATGTATTTCCTTTCCTTTACCACGGAATAATTTCAATAAAGGATAGAAGATGAAACCAATACCAATACCAGTTGCAATGCTGTAACTAATCGGCATTAAAAAGACAACCAAGAATGCTGGAAAAGCTTCTTCCATATCGGACCAATCAATTTGCCGAAGACCATTCATCATCAAGAAACCAACGATGATTAAGGATGGTGCTGTAACTGCAGCAATCCCTGCTAACATTTGTGCTATTGGCGCACAAAATAATGTAAACGCAAATAAAATTGCTACAACAACAGAAGTAAAACCAGTACGACCACCAGCGGCAACACCAGCCCCAGATTCTACATAAGCAGAGGTTGGGCTTGTACCAAGCATCGCTCCAAGAGTACTACCAACAGCATCAGCAAGTAATGCACTTTTTACTTGTGGGAATTTACCATCTTTAATTAAACCTGCTTGTTCCCCAATACCAAGCATCGTACCAGTGGTATCAAATAGAGTTACAATAAAGAACGTAAAGATAATCGCATACAAGCTACCATCAAATACACCTGCTAAGTCCATTTGCATCGCCGTATGAGATAAACCTGCTGGCGCCGAAAAAAGGCTGTCCGGAATAACAACCAAACCTTGTAAATAAGCAATAATGGCTGTACAGATCATCCCAATAAATAAAGAACCTTTTACCTTATATACCATTAGAACCAAGGTAATAACCAAACCTATAATTGTAAGTAACGTCATTGGTTCTGACAAGTTACCTAACGTAACCAAAGTTGCTGGTGAACCAACAATTAATTTTGAATTTTGTAAACCGATGAAAGTAATAAATAAACCAATACCAGCTGTAATCCCTTGTTTTAAGCTCATTGGAATTGCATCAATTAAAATATAACGGAATTTTGTAAAAGATAAGATCAAAAATATAACAGATGCAATAAATACAGCACCTAACGCTTTTTGCCAAGGGACCCCTGCTGCAATAACAACTGCAAAAGCAAAGTACGCGTTTAACCCCATACCAGGAGCAAGGGCAATTGGACAATTTGCAAAAACCCCCATAATTAAGGTTGCAACCATACTTGCAATAATTGTAGCAATGAAAACACCATTAAAATCCATACCTGTTTGACTAAGTACTGCTGGGTTAACAATAACAATATAAATCATTGTTACGAAAGTCGTAACACCAGCTAAAACTTCAGTAGAAAGATCGGTACCTCTTTCTTTAAATTTAAACCATTCGTTCAATTTTTAATCCTCCCCTAAATTTATTAATTTTAGCAACAAAAAAGCTCATAACCTTTTCACTAGTCATGAACTAATGTAGAATAAAAAACTTACTTTACCGAATTATTTTACCACATTTATTGATTATAAACATTATTATTTGTCATATTTATAAAAAAATTTCATTTTAGCTAAAAAACTTAACCATTTAGCATAATAAATTACATTAATTTTTGGCAAAATGAATGATTCCTTGCTAAGTTAAATAAAACCTTATATCTAGGAACAATTGAAAAAGGTAACGAATACAAGTGCATCATCACTCATATTCGTTACCTTCAGTATCACTCGTAAATAAAACGACCCTCTGCCTAATAATTATAGCTTAGCAACTTGACGCATCAAGGTTATGATTGAAACATGAGATTCTGCTGGACAGCCATCTACACTAGTGCCTAAACAGCCAAACATGCCATCATGAAAGCCAGCTCTAGCTGAAGCTTCTAGAATACGCATTTCCTCTGCTGGTGTTTGGAGTGCTATAGATTTACCACTCATTGCTGCCATCATTGTAGCAATCCCATAGGCTCCCCAATTGGAAATAGAAGATGCCAATAATAGATCAACTTTTGTGGCAACTGCGATACCTGAACAACATGGGCATTGACATTTGAATCCATTAGGAACTTCTTTTTGTACCGTGGCTTTGATATTACCCATACCAAGTTCATTACCACCATCGCCAATAGCAACTGTAAAAATACCTTTTTCACGCGCATCATTAAACATATAATCCATGAATGCTTGCTCTATGCCAGTATCAGCGCCTAACATATTGTGAATGATGCCTTTTTCATTGATACCACCACGTTCGATAGACATACACATTTTAGGTTGATATTTTTCTAAAGCTTCTTTCCCAAAGACTTTTCCTGCTTCATGCCCACGAGGAAAACCAACAACGGATAATGTTCTAAGGCGATTTAATTTGATTGAGTTTTCAAGATTTTCTACTGGCACACACTCAAAACCTGAAGCACGTGCCACGTCCTTCATCGACTCTACTAAACATTCATCTACCATAATAATCGGACAGGCCTTACAAGCTATGTTTAATGCTCTTGCCAATGCAACAGCACCAGCAGGACCATCCGATTCACCACGATCAGGTGACACCAATGGCTGATCAATCCAACCAGTCACAATAATCACCTTATCCATTGGTTCTAATCTATCTAAACATGCTTTTGCTACTGTATAACTAAGAGGCTCTGTTGTTAATTTTCTTGCGGCATCATATAAATGATTAATAATTCCTCTAGATGCCATATCCGTACACATCAAGTTATCAATGGACTCTGCAATTTTTACAAATGTATCTTTTTCCATATTTATCAACCTCTCATCACTATGATCTTATATTATATTTTGGTTATCCTATAAAATAACCTAACTTTTCAAGCTGAAAAAAAACACCTATCGACAAAAAATCGATAAGTGCATCATTGCAACTTTTAATATGACTATATTATAACAGATTACAGGGAATATACAATATTAAATTACTAGATTCGCTTAAATTTTAAGCAAAACTCATTAATCACTTTATAATATAAGAAATTGCTAACCATTTAAATTGCTTATATTTATAAAATATCACAAACACAAAAACGGTAACTGATATTATCAGTTACCGTAAATTCTTAAAATGGCGGAGTGGGTGGGGTTCGAACCCACGCATGGTTACCCACCTAACGATTTAGCAAACCGTCCTCTTGAGCCTCTTGAGTACCACTCCGTGCTTAATAAACATTTCAATATAAAGTTGGCAGGGGCAGAAGGACTTGAACCCTCAACCAATGGTTTTGGAGACCACTACTCTACCAATTGAGCTATACCCCTGTAAAATAAATGGGGTGACTGAAGGGGATCGAACCCTCGAGTACCGGAGCCACAATCCGGCGTGTTAACCACTTCACCACAGCCACCATATGAGAAAAGCCAAACGAAACTATTCGATTGGCTTTTTAACCAGCAACTTTCTATCCTCCCAGGGCGTTTCCACCCAAGTACTTTCGACCTTTAAGTGCTTAACTACTGTGTTCGGTATGGGAACAGGTGGAACCACTTAGGTATCATCACTGGATTTAACTGGCAACTACCTACTTTCCCAGGGCGTTTCCACCCAAGTATCATTGGCGTGTATAGGCTTAACTACTGTGTTCGGTATGGGAACAGGTGGTACC
>JARBTT010000144.1 GCA_029240055.1 Anaerosinus sp. | reverse complement strand
CCATCTTTTTTCATTTCATCCAGTACTTTTTGAATCTCTGTTTGTAAGCCTGTGTCATCTTTACGATACCCAATACCAAAGTTACCTACAGGACCAACTGGTTGTTCTAAGGCAACGAATTTATCTTTATTTTTGCTCATGTAGTAACGACCAACGATTTCATCCGTAATAATTGCATCCACACGACCATTTTCTAAGTCCATCATTGCCGAAATGCAATCAGGATATTTTTTTGCTTCTTTGATTGCTGCTTTTAATTTTGCATCAGCATCGAGATTTTCTTCTGCCACACTTGCACTTTGCATACCAATGACTTTGCCAGTCAAATCAGCTTCACCTTTGATTGGCGAACCTACTTTTACGAAAATCAATTGTTTTGCTTCCATGTACGGTTCACTAAACAACATGTTTTCTTTACGTTTTTCAGTGATGTTCAAACCGTTCCAAAGTACATCAATACGACCGCTTTTTAGCTCAGCTTCTTTACTGCTCCAGTCAATCGCTTTGAATTCAACTTCTCTGCCAAGTCTTTTTGCAACTTCTTTTGCCATATCAATATCGAAACCAACGATGTTATTTTTTTCATCTTTAAAACCCATTGGTGGGAAGTTATCATCCAGCCCAACAACAATTTTTTTCTTTGCTGTTTCTTTTTTAGCAGTATCAGCGCCACAACCAGCAACCAACGCCCCAGCCATAACAACCAGCAAGAGCAATGCAACTAATTTCTTCATGTAAAAAATCCCCCACTCACATTTTAATCCTTTGTTTATCTCATATATAAGATTATACTTTAGTTCGCTAAAACAGGAAACCTTTAAAATGATGCATTTGTAAAAATATAAAATATGTTTGCTTTACCTAGCTCGTTAAAACTCACGATTTCGCTATAGAGCTAATTATTTTAAAATTGCGTTTTATTTTAAGATACTGCCAATAATATGAACACCATTATGAATTTCTACTGGCGTTGCGGTAGCAAAACTAATTCTGATATGGCGGTCGACGGCTTGCCGTGGAAAGAACGGCGTACCTTCTGTAATTAGCACCTGCCTTTTACGGGCTTCTTCAACGATTACTTTCGCTGATAGTCCTGCCGGCATAGTTAACCAGATCGATAAGCCCCCCTGCGGCTTAACGCACTGCACCGTTTTCGGTAGGAATTCCTCAATGGCGGCTAGTGTTAATTTAAAACGTTCTAAATACATTTTTCTTATGGCTGTAATATGCTCATGCCAAATCCCTTTGCGCAAATACAAATCAAAGGCGCGCTGCGTGAGTCCTGAGGTAGAAATATCAGAGTTATGCTTGATCGCAAGTAACTTACCAATCAAGCGTTGTGGCATCGTTAAAAAAGCTAAGCGTAACCCAGGCATAAAAATTTTTGAAAAACTCTTTAAGTAAATCACACGATCATCACGATCAATCGCCTTGAGCGGTGCCATCGGTTCTTTGCCATAGTTTAGTTCACTGATATAATCATCTTCTAAAATGATCGCATTATAATAACGTGCCAAGCCCATCAAGCGATTGCGTTTGGTTATAGAATAAGAAGAACCCGTCGGATTTTGAATATTGGGCATAACATAAATCAGTTTTGGGCGAAACTTTCGCAACTTTTCTTCGAGCTCTTCAATGTGAATGCCGTCTTCTTCCATGCTGATTTCCACAATTTTTGCTCCGCGTGAACGAAAGGCTGCAATCGCCCCCGGATAAGTAGGATTCTCAGTAAACACATAATCACCGTAATTGAGTAAAGCCTTTGCTACGATATCGATCCCCTGCTGCGCCCCAGAAATGATTTGCATATTACTAGCTTCCGCTTTTACGCCATACCGTTTTAAATCCTCCGCAATCGATTCGCGTAGTGGATAAAAGCCCTGACTTTCTTGATAACCAAACGCATAGCCTTGATCTCGATCAAGTACCTCAATCAAAACTTTTTTAAAAGCCTCTACTGATATCAAATCAGGATTTAATGCGATACTCGCCAAATTAATATATTTATCATCAAACTTTGGCGATAGAATTTCGATTGCATCAATTTCTTCCTCTTTATCATCATGATCTTCATTGTCAACGACACTCGAAAGCTCAGCAACATAACTGCCACTACCAGCGCGTGAAAAGATATAGCCATTTTTTTCAAGTTGCTTATAAGCGCTCATTACCGTTCCTGCATTAATTTGGAGAAACTTAGCAAACTTTCTCACTGGCGGCAATAAATAACCATGTGAGAGTTTACCTGTAACAATCAGCTCACGCATTTGATCATAAAGTTGCACGTATAATGCTTCTTGTTTGTCTTTGTATAATTGTATCGATACAAAATTGATAAATTGCTCTGTCATCTTGTAATCTCCATTTGACTTTGATAGAATAATAAAAATTTCATACCAAACACCCAAAAGTGTATCGGTACAATTTTTATTTTAACAAATTTACGATAATATTACAAATTAAAGTGAGGTATTTTTACATGGAAAACAGATATGAATTAAACAAGAATTTAGCCCAAATGTTAAAAGGCGGCGTAATTATGGATGTTACGAACGCTGAGCAAGCAAAAATTGCGGAGGCTGCTGGTGCTGTTGCTGTAATGGCCCTAGAACGCGTTCCTGCTGATATCCGTAAAGAAGGCGGCGTTGCCCGCATGTCTGATCCAAAAATGATTCGTGAAATCCAAGAAACCGTATCGATTCCGGTAATGGCAAAAGTGCGCATCGGTCATTTCGTCGAAGCGCAAATTCTTGAAGCGATTAGCGTCGATTATATTGATGAAAGTGAAGTGTTAACGCCTGCTGATGATGTAAATCATATCAATAAGGATGAATTTAAAATTCCTTTCGTTTGTGGAGCAAGAAATCTTGGTGAAGCCTTACGCCGTATCGGTGAAGGTGCTTCAATGATTCGTACAAAAGGCGAAGCTGGCACTGGTAACGTTGTCGAAGCTGTTCGTCATATGCGCACCATGCTTAATGACATGCGTCGTGTACAAGCTGCTTCTGCAATGGAACTTATGACAATTGCCAAAGAATATGGCGCACCATACGATTTAATCAAATACGTTCATGAACATGGTAAATTACCAGTCGTAAACTTTGCCGCTGGCGGAATTGCAACACCTGCCGACGCAGCACTTATGATGCAACTTGGCGTCGATGGTGTTTTCGTTGGCTCTGGTATCTTTAAATCTGGCGATCCAGTAAAACGAGCAAAAGCAATTGTCGAAGCAACGACATTCTACAATGATCATGTTAAGCTTGCAAAAATCTCCGAAGACCTTGGGGAAGCAATGGTCGGTATTGAAATTGATACATTAGCACCAACGGAATTACTCGCAAGCAGAGGCTGGTAAACAATGATTACTGTTGGCGTACTAGCAATTCAAGGAGCCGTAGCCGAACATGTTGCTGCCCTCAATAAGATAGAAAATGTAAAAGGGATTGAAGTCAAAACCTTGGAAGAAATCGAGCAAATTGATGGATTGATTCTCCCTGGTGGCGAATCTACGGCAATGGGAAAAATATTAAACTACTTTCAGATGTTAGAACCACTTGCCGAAAAAATTAAGCAAGGCTTACCCGTCTGGGGAACTTGTGCGGGGATGATTCTGCTCGCCAAAGAAATCGTAGGACAAGACACTACGTATTTTAAGGCGATGGATATGATTGTAAAGCGCAATGCTTACGGCAGTCAACTCGATAGCTTTCAGACCACCATCGAACTACCAGAGATTGCTGCTACACCAATTCCGCTCATCTTCATTCGTGCCCCTTATGTAGAAAGCGTAACAGGTGATGTAACCATCCTTGCCAAAGTGGCTGATAAAATCGTTGCTGCTGTACAAGACAATATGTTGGTTACTGCTTTTCATCCAGAATTGACGGATGATCTATCTTTTCACAAATATTTCTGCAAAAAAGTTTCAGCGAGTAAACAAGTCAGTTAACGCATTGGAAGTTTACAACTTTACAATGCATCCATTGACAATTTTCCAATAGATTATTATACTTATATTCATAAAAGCAAAGATGCTGTGGGAGACTATTCTCATGGCATCTTTTATTTTTTATTCCTTTTTGATTATTATTTATCACAAACCCGTGAGCATACCCTGCTCTTATCGTTGCTTTGTGATAAAAATAATATACCCCCTCGTATAGAGAAAAGAGCAATCACTCTGCCCGGTGATTGCTCTTTTCATTTAACGAACTATATTGCATTACGCTTTTAAATGAAATTTGATTGCCTGTTTTACTTCTTTTACATCGCCTTCTCTTTGCAAATATAAAGCTTCCGCTTCTTTTAAAGATACTTCAACAAATGCGATTGTATTGCCGGGACAAATCTGCGCAATCACTGCCAGATCAACGACTGCTACTTGCGCAAATTTTGGATAACCACCAGCTGTTTGGCGATCGGCAAGCAAAATGATGGGATTGCCATCTGGTGGCGCTTGAATCGTACCAAAGGAAACTGCTTCCGAAATCATTTCCAGTGGCGCCTTAAGTTTTACTACCTCTCCAGCTAAGCGATATCCCATGCGATCAGACTCTGGCGTAATGGTATACGGTTTACGGAAAAATTTTTGGATCGATTCCTCCGTAAAATGATTGATTTGATTCCCCCGCGTTACCCTTACGGCGATATTTTCACTCGTAGCTGGAATATGGGTTGGGGCAAAGAACCACGGTGTGGTAACAAAGGAGCCCTGCTCAGATTGTTTGCTAAGCTCTGTTTTAAATTTATCTAAGTGAGATTTAGTTTGCAAAGTTGAAAGTAGATCTTCTTTGGCTAGCGCACGTCCTTTGAAGCCACCAAGCCCCGCCCTTATATAGGTACTCTTACTCCCCATAACAACAGGAATATCAAAGCCGCCAGCAACCGCTAAATACGCCCTTGCCCCAGCTTTCATCATCCCAAAGCTAAGTACGCTATCCTTTTTCACTAGGACAGGTCGCCACATCGGTACTGCTTCACCATTGATATTTGGCGATAAGTCACCACCAGTAATTGTAATGAGTGTATCTGCTTGAAAAGATAGCATTGGGCCCATAAAGGTTATTTCCATTACGCCTTCATTTTCATCATTGTCTACTAAAATGTTAGCAATTCGAAAAGAATAACGATCCATAACGCCACTCGCAATGATCCCATGTTTTTGATAACCAGTGCGACCGTAATCCTGTATTGTCGTCAAAAGACCTGGGCTAATGACTTTGATACTCATTTGTTAGCCCCCCTTATTGCTTTATATTCTTTTAACGTAATCGGCTTAAATTTTACAATATTACCGGCGTGTAGTAAGGTTGGTGGATTATTCTGTGGACAAAATAGCTCTACTGGCGTGCGACCAATCAACTGCCACCCGCCCGGTGTTTCAATTGGATACGCCCCCGTTTGACTGCCCGCAATCCCAACACTACCAACGGGAATAGCAAGGCGTGGCGAGGAACGCCTTGGCGTTGCAATCTTTTCCGACATGCCGCCAAGGAACGGAAACCCCGGAGCAAAACCGATCATATACACAAGATACTCGCCACTACTGTGGATATCGATCACTTCTTGTGTGGATAACTGGTTATGCTTAGCAACAAATGCAAGATCTGGGCCAAATTCACCGCCGTAACAAACTGGAAGCTCAACAATACTTGCCTGCCCTGTTTTGTTCATATCAATCGTTTTCAATACTTCCTCAATAAACTGCACCATCTTACGATATGAAAGCGGCATTTCGCCAGCTTCAACTTCAATCGGTAATGCATTAACCAATAAAGGATCATAAAAAATTGTTACATTTTTATACGCTGATATATATTCAAGCATTCCCTCAAATGGATGCTGTTCAAGATACTCCACAAAGGCCATAACTTTACGATTGATATCGGGATGAATACACTTGCCAAACTCGACCATAATTGCATTTTCACCTAAAGGATACATGTCTACTGATAGCTCTTTTGTTATGCTCACCATCGTCACCTCACGTCATTCATATGAAAATAACTGACGATAGAAAATTTCCTACCGTCAGTTATATTTACTTTTAACTGTTACAAAACACCATATTGCTCGTCACGAACATCCGTGATAAACATATGTCCCGGTGCATGTGTAATCATAAGCTCTGGTTTTACATGCATCGCTGCTGCCTGTGGTGTGACACCGCAAGCCCAAAACACTGGAACTTCACCAGGATTTACGGTTACTGGATCACCGAAGTCAGGTTTAAAAATATCCTTAATCCCAATGCTGCTCGGATTACCAATATGTACTGGTGCACCGTGTACCGATGGGAACCTGGAAGTCACTTGGACTGCCCGTACAACATCCTTTTCGGGAATTGGACGCATACTAACTACCATGGGGCCAGAGAAACGCCCCGCTTTTGTACACTCTATATTGGTTTTAAACATTGGTACATTGCATTTTTCTTCAATATGGCGAACACTAATACCATTGTTCATCATCGGAAATTCAAAGGTAAAGCTACAGCCTAGTAGAAAGGCTACCATATCATCTTCCCAATATTTTTTGATATCGGTCACTTCTTCGGTCATTTCTCCATGACGATAGATACGGTATTTCGGAATGTCTGTACGAATATCAGCCGTTGGTGCAACCATAGCTGGAATTGGTGAGCCTGGTTCGGTCACATCAATAATCGGACACGGTTTCGGATTTCTTTGACAGAATAAAAGAAAATCAAAAGCCAA
>JARBTT010000282.1 GCA_029240055.1 Anaerosinus sp. | reverse complement strand
ATCGTGCCTATCGGTGTCTGAAAGTAAATTCCACAAGCATCTGGGATAGAATGACTTCCTTGAATAAAACCTATATTAAAAATTCCCGCATTGATTTCATCACCAGCTTCTACAGGGATTAACTCCGTATCGGCAACATTATTTTCCCTCAATCGGCATTCAACCAAAGCCAGCGTAAGTTTTGTTCCATATACAGGAACATTGATCTCTCTTAATAAATATGACAACGCGCCAATATGATCCTCATGACCATGTGTTAAAACAACAGCACGTATTTTATCGCGATTATCTAACAAATACGACATATCAGGAATAACTAAGTCGATTCCAAACATATCATCTTCGGGAAAGGCTAATCCCGCATCAAGAATAACAATATCATCACCGTATTGGAATACCGTCATATTTTTACCGATTTCCCCTAGTCCACCTAAAGGAATCACAAGTAATTTATTTTTTTGTAACAAAAAGAAAACCTCCATTATGAATTTAAAATTTTTCCGCGCATAATCAATAACTACATTCTACCACAGATATTACTTAAATTACAAATACACAAAAAATTTTCTCATTTTTTATAAACTTAACTTCTACAAATAAAAGATAAAAAAGATTGCTTTATTTAAAACTCCTTCATTTCTACAAATTTAAATACTTTTTAAAGCATGAAATAAATGATACAATAATAACGCTGAGAGCTAAATAATAAAAGGAATGAATTTATCGTTTATTTTTTACTTTTTGCAGGAAATCATTTTATTTATTTTTCATTTTGTAAAGGCGGTGTAATTCTATGGATCAAATTGATATTCAGATGTTAGAGCTTTTGCAGAAAAATGGTCGTATTACCATCAGCCAATTATCCCAAGAATTAGCGCTAAGCCGACCTAGCGTGGGTGAACGCCTCCACCGTTTGCAAGAACAAAATATCATTGAAGGGTTTCATGCACGGATCTCACCGGCTGCCGTTGGTCGAAGTATTTTGGTATTTATCCAAATCAGTCAACTACGCATGAATTCATCACAGTTTGAAAATGAGATTCAAGACAATCCACATATTTTGGAATGTCACCGAGTGACTGGCACAGTCAGTTACATATTAAAAGCGGCCGTAGCCAACATGAACAGTCTACAAAAATTAGTGGATGATTTAATCCCCTTTGGCACGGTTAATACTTCTATTATATTATCCTCGCCAGTATCATTTCGGACAATTCTCCCCGAAAAACAGTCGGATGTTTAATGGCAGCATAATAAAAGTTGCTTTATCTATACTCAAATATTTATATGTTATGGAGGAAAATAAGTGGAAAAAGAAAACAATGTTACATCGTGGTCTGAAAGAGCGACATATTCAGTTGATTGCCTTGGGCGGAGCAATTGGGGTTGGTTTATTTCTTGGTTCAGCTGCAGCAATCAGAGTCGCTGGTCCTTCACTGATCCTTACCTATTTGCTCGGTGGTATCGTCATATTTTATGTGATGCGGGCTTTAGGCGAAGTCACCGTAGAGTATCCTGTTTCTGGGGCTTTTAGTGCTCACTCTAGTAAATTTTTAGGTCCTTTATGTGGCTACATTACTGGCTGGACCTACTGGTTTATGTGGGTCGTTACTTGTATGGCCGAGATCACCGCCGTCGGTGTTTATGTGAATTACTGGATTCCTGATCTACCTCAATGGATTCCAGCCTTAGCCGCTCTCGTTTGTATGACGATTGTAAATCTAATCGCCGTATCCGCTTATGGCGAGTTTGAATTCTGGTTTGCCTTGATTAAAGTTGTCACGATTATCGCTATGATTATCGTCGGCTGTGCGATGATCTTTTTTGGCATCGGTAATGATGGCGTCGCTATCGGCATTTCTAATCTTTGGACTCATGATGGTTTCTTCCCTCACGGTATTTCTGGTATGTTTATGGCTATCGTTATGGTTATGTTTTCTTATCTTGGGATTGAAATCATTGGTGTTACTGCTGGTGAAGCTGCTCATCCCGAAAAAACAATACCAGCAGCAATCGATAAAGTATTCTGGCGGATTTTAATTTTCTATGTACTGGCTTTAAGCGTTATTATGTCCATCTACCCTTGGGATCAAATCGGTACCATTGGCAGTCCTTTCGTTCTTACCTTCAGTAAACTTGGCATTAGTACCGCAGCTGGTATTATCAACTTCGTAGTCTTAACGGCTGCTTTATCTTCTTGCAATAGTGGTCTTTTCAGCACTGGACGGATGCTTTATAACCTGGCTTTACAAGGAAAAGCACCGAAACTTTTCGCTAAACTAAGTGATCATTTGGTTCCTGCGAATGGTATTCTCGTTTCTTCTTTCTTTTTACTAATCGGTGTTGTATTAAATTATCTGGTTCCCGCTGAAGTATTTACTTATGTAACCAGCGTTGCCACATTCGGAGCGCTTTGGATCTGGGCAATTATTTTAATGGTACAAATCAAATTCAGAGAGACTTTATCGAAAGAACAGATTGCTAAATTACATTATCCAATGCCACATTCACCTTATTCCAGTTGGATTTGTATCGCTTTCTTTATTTTTGTAGCAATCATCATGTTCTTCAAGGAAGATACTCGCATCGCTCTTTATATCGCACCGATTTGGTTCGCTG
>JARBTT010000143.1 GCA_029240055.1 Anaerosinus sp. | reverse complement strand
ATCACGCGATCCATATGGAACACGTGCTGTATCCCCTACATAAATAATATTTTCATTCGGTAACAGACGTCTCACTTCTCTAACCACAGTAAGACCACCAATTCCCGAATCAAAAATCCCGATTGGTGCACTCGCGTTCACTGCACCACCTCCTCAAAAACTATTAGAGACTGTTACAAAATACCCATCTGCGTTGTTGCGCCTGTGAGCACTCGCTCAACGTACACACGTACGCCCTCGCTCGCGTTCTCGCCCTGCCTAGCATCTGGGCATCTTGTAACAGTCTTTTGAATTTTATGGTTGTGTGTTTTTTTGAAACACACTCTATATCTATTATACTCGCATATTTATAAGTATCCAGCTTTTTATTGCTGAATTGCTTTTAATTTATCAAAATATTCTTTAGGTAACTTGATAAGCTTCCCTGTTTCCATACTAGTAAATACCCCCTGGCTATGACCTTCTGCTAAAAGTTCGCCATCCACTTCACGTATGACCTTATAATCAAAAACCAGCTTAACTGGTGTAAGCACTTTCGCAATCGTTTCAATAATCACAACATCATCAAAGCGTGCGGATGCACGATATTTACAACTGACGTCCGTAATTGGGAATACGATATGATCCGCTATAAGTTCATTTAAGGTAATCCCTGCTTCACGCAAGAATTCTACTCTACCAATTTCAAACCAGCGAAAATAATTGGCATGATGTACGACTGCCATAGCATCCGTATCAAAAAAATTCACTTTTACCCTTACTTGTCCCATAATAATCCCCCTATCCTTTGTAAAACTAACGGCTATCTTAAATAATGATTCTATTTATTTCCTAAAATAAATGAATTGCATAATGAACAGAGTAAAACACTCATTGCATATTGTCAATATATTTTACCATGATTACTCCCATAAAATAATAAACATTTTTTTATTTTATGCAAAGTAGAATATAACAATTAGGAATAAAAAAATAAAAATTACAAATCACCCAATACTTTATATACTTTTGCTCTGTTTTTGTACTAAATCAATATTAATCCTCCAAAAATAAAACTATGCAGGATTTTTTGAAAAATTTGTCGAATTACGTAATTAGACAAAAAAATACCTAAGGCAAACCTTCTGAAAAGAAGGGACGCAAAGCTATGGATCTAAGGATGATTAAAATCTACGATTGCCAGGTTGCATTAAAATTGCAACCTGGCATTTTTTTATCATAGTCTTATGTATTTATTTGATAAGATAAACAGACATATAAATGCTTATGCTAAACGAAATTTCTCACAAAAACGAATTGACTTTTATCCGTTAAAACGAATGCTTGACCAACAATCTATCATGCAAAAAACAAAGGACTAATCATTTATCATCACAACTATATTAGGAGGAGCAAAGAATGAAACAACGTATGCCAATTGGCGCCCAATTAGCTATCCTTATGGGGATTGCCATCACACTAATGACCATTACCGTAGGAATATTACTTTATGAAATTAAGGAAATCAGCGCTGATTATCAAACAATACTCTCTGGCGCAGTACCAAGAACGCTTGCTTTACAAGGTGCACAGGACGATTTTCATAGCGCTCTAAGTGAATTACGTGGCTATATGGCGTATAATGATGAAAAATATGCTGCTGATACCTTAACTATTCTTAATAATAGTTACACTGCTGTAGCCGATCTAACAGCAAAAATAGAAGATAAAACAGGTTCCGGCAATAAGAAAGCCGCCGAAGATTTGCAAAAAGCAATGCAATCCTATGGTGAAGATACCAAACAAGTGATTGAACAAAAAAAGGCCAATAATCCTGCATATACTAGCAAATTATCAGAACTACGTAAAAAGACCGATTCTATCAACGCTTTATTTGAAAAATCTATGCAAACACAAGACACTGCGCTAAAAAAGACAATTAGCAACCTTAATGAGAAAGAAGCCACAATATTTAAAACGGTACTTATTTCCAGCACATTAGGTATTATTGCTATTATCGCGATTCTAATCTGGTACAGCCGCAATCTATCAAGCAGAATCAAAAATTTACAAAATAGTATTTTAGCACTAAGTGATCTAGATTTATCACACAAAGAAGTCAATGCTACTCGTAACGACGAAATTGGTGATATGGCCGAAGCACTCATTAAAACAAAAAAAGCATTAAAAAATATTGTTAGCTTACTTAGAAGTAATGCTGATACCTTAGCAGCTTCCAGTGAAGAATTATCTTCATCCGTCGAAGAACAATTACAAGTATCAGAAAACGTCGCTAAAACCATTACCGAGGTTGCCGCTGGATCGGATCGGAATATAAATAATATAACAGAAATTTCCGCTGTCATTCAACAAGTTGGTGCCAGTGCGGAAGAAATAAGTGCCAGTGCTTCCCATGTCAATAACTTGACTCAAGATACAGCGGGCGAGGCTGATCAAGGGATGCAACTCATTTATAAACTGGTAACACAAAATCAGACCATTGAAAAATCAATGTCAGACATCACCCACGTTTCTGAATCTCTAGTAAAAGGATCCGGTGACATTCAACAAATTGTCACAACCATTCGCACAATCGCTGGGCAAACAAACCTTTTGGCTTTGAATGCTGCTATTGAAGCGGCTAGAGCCGGAGAAGCTGGACGAGGCTTTGCTGTGGTAGCGGAAGAAGTTCGAAAACTAGCTGAACAAAGTGCATTAGCTACCAATACCATTGAAGAAATTATCGGTAGAATGACGACGGATATCCAGTTCGCTGTAGACGTAGTAACCACAGCCAATAAGGAAGTAGTGTCAGGTAAAACAGCCACTGACGAAACACAACAAGGCTTCCAGACAATTATAAGCAAGTTATCCGAAGTGAAATCAGGAATAGAGCAGATTAGCAAAGCTGTAGAAGAAACCGCTCATGGTATGCAGTCTGTTATCAATAACGTTCACAACATCAACACCGTAGCAGAAGAAACCGGCGCAAGCGCCCAAACAGTAGCTGCCGCTGCCGAAGAACAAAGTGCCAGTCTCCATGAAGTGAACTCAAGCTCTGAATCTTTAGCAAAAATGGCTACGGAGCTTAATGCAATTACTACTAAATTTAAAATTTGATGCTTACTATATTTATTTCATGTAAAATTTTGTATTAAAAATGGCTGTCTTAAACCAAAAAGTTTGAGACAGCCATTACTTGTTATAATAAGATATTTACCAAAATATTGAGATAGTCATCTATATGCTTACCGCGTTTCCAAATTCAACAGTTCTCCAGCTTCCACCGAGTTCTCTTTAGCCGACATTTCCTGAGGCGTTAGGCGATAAACTGCGACAGCATTTCCATCAAGTGAAGATCGATACTTTTCAATCAAAGTACTGGTTAGAGGATGGCTGTAATACTTTGGCATATATTTATCAAGCAACTTCTGAAGAGCTATAGCAGCCTCCTCATAGTCAGTCACCTTTTCAGCCTTGCCAAAAAGCATTACACTCATATATGACGTATCGGCATGACATGGTACAGGGTCAATCACAGTACCATATTCTCTATATATAGTAAAACAAACAGACTGGTTTTTAGAAAGAATATTTTCCTTTTTACCAGATCCCATACCATGAAAATAAATTGAACCATTATACCATACATAATTCATCGGAACAGCGTACGGGAGTATATCATCTACCATTCCCAGTACGCCATTTCTTTCTTTCAAAATAAACGCTTCTATTTTTTGCTGATCTGTACAGTTTCGCTTTGTATAGCTAATTTTCTGCATCAAAGTCCACCCTCTCTATACATTTTTTCCAATTGTGTAAGGAACCGATTCATCAACTGATTATCTTGTTCAATATACTCTGGATGCGCAAGTAACTCTTCTGGCGTCTGCACATAAACATCAGCAACCATTTCATCCCTGCAATTCTCCACGAGACCATTGATAATCGACAACGTATTTTCCAAATGATACTGAAAGCCAAATACTCTATTTTTATAAACGAAGGCCTGATGCTTACAAGCCTTACTTGTTGCTATACATTTAGCGTCTGCGGGCAAGACACTAAATGTATCACCATGCCACTGGAATACAACTGGATGCTCAGGGAAAAAAGAAAATAGCGGTGAAGTCCTAGCTTCATCACTCAAACGAATTGGAAACCAACCAATTTCCTTATAAGAATTTTGGGTCACCTTACCACCTATTACATCAGCAATCAATTGACCGCCGAGACATAATCCGATAATCACTTTACCAACTGCAATACTTTCTTTTATGAACATCTTTTCAGCGACAAGCCACGGATAATTTTCTTCGTCATAGATATTCATCGGCCCCCCCATAATCACAAGCCAATCAAATTTATCCTGCGTTGGGAAAGCTTCATTTTTATATAATTGCGTATTTGTTATGCTATGACCATTTTCCTTTGCCCACATTAGAATACTTCCAGGATTTTCAAAGGGGACATGTTGCAAATAGTGAAGTATCATTTCTTTTTTCCATCCTTTCATCACTGTTCTTAGGTTGCTTATCTTCTTAAAATAAAAAAACCAACCCAAATGAATGCGAACTTACGCATCACTTAGTTGGCACTTCATTATGCTGTCTATTTTATTATTGTTACATTATATATAACCAAAGCTATTATGTCCAGAGCGATCTTCTTCATCGTGCAATTTATAAAAGACATGAAGTAAACCTTTTACACACTAGCCCGCAATTTACATTTTTTCACTTCCGGCTTGGTGGTGTTTCTATATTTATAAGATTGATCTTCTGTTAAAAGTCCGATAGCATCGGCCCTGCATTGCTGACAGTGGCGCATCTGTGAAATATCAATTTGACACAAATCCCGCATGGCATTTACGTCTTTCATACTTGTCTGCGGGAAATCATGAAAAACGCTACCTGACGCTGGAATTAATGGCATGATATTTGTCATTAGAGCCCCCAAACTCTTAACTTTTTTTACTACATCCGTTATATGTCCATCATTGACACCCTTAATCATAACAATATTAACTTTTACCAAGACGCCTTCATCAGCCAAAAGTTTGATTCCTTCCAACTGATTTCTAATTAAAATTTCAGCTGCAACTTTTCCCACATAATACTTATCTTGATAATTAATATGATGATAGATTTTTGCCCCTATGGTAGGATCCAAACAATTTACCGTGACCGTTACATGCTTAATTCCCAAGTCAATAATTTCCTGACTATAATGCGGTAGCATCAAACCATTCGTCGATAAACAAAATATCATATCTGGTGCTTCTCTTTTTATGAACTCAATACTCCTTTTTACAGATTGCCAATTTGCCAAAGCATCACCCGGACCAGCGATTCCGACAACGCTCAAGTGAGGTATTTCTTCTTTTACCCTAATAAATTTTGCCAAACTCATTTCGGAAGTCAATACTTCACTGGTTACACCGGGACGACTTTCATTTACACAGTCATACTTTCTATTACAATAGTTACAGCTAGCATTACATTTTGGTGCCACAGGCAAATGCATTCGAGCAAATTTATGATGAGCATCAAAAGAATAGCAAGGGTGTTTAGCCGTTATTTCTGCTAATTCTTTCGAAAAAACTGGCGCCATATTCTTAGAGCATTCATTTTTCATATTTGATTCAACTCCTTTTGTTCAGTTATGGCTGAACATCCTATTCACCTTGATTTTTCTATAAATTTTTGCACCATATTTACACACTGAATCTACAAATTATCTCTATTATTTCCCAAGCAATTCTAAGGAATGAAACTCTTATTTAAGCAAAAAACTTCTGAACTTCATTACACATTGCAAGTACTCGATCCGCATCGTTTGAGGCAGGCGTACCATGATAATAATTTTCAAGAGAGCAGATACCAAATATTAAATCCAAAGACCTTATTTCCTCATTTAATGCCGGCGGAAAATCAATGATTTTTTCTATAGTCTCCATAAGACAGACATAATTATGATTTCTCGGCTCTGCACCGTGTAAATCACATAACGCAACAAGATATCCTTCGAGCGCAACTGCAGCCACATTGAACACCACACTAGCGCTTTGCCCTTCACGTAAGAACTGTTCTGCTCTATGATGAAACCCCTTTGCATTCCGATAATTTTCCTCAAATTCTTCTACGTCTGTTTTATTTACTATCATTATTTATCCCCTCTTCTTATAATGATTCTGCCAGAACCAGATAAGAATCGGGAACTGGCAGAATCTAATAAATACATCTAGTAACGATTACCAAACATTGAGAATCCATTCCTTATTTCTCTTGTATTCCATGTCGGTGAACAGCGTATTTGCTATCGTTTCAGCAAGCCATGTCGCGCCTGCGTAGCCGACTACAGGATGACGGAATAATCCCGCACGATCATAGGTTGGGAAACCGACACGTACCATAGGAATATTATTGTCAATAGAAATGAACCGCCCCTTTGAATGACCAAGAATCAGATCAAGTTCCAACCCCTTATTTTTTATCCGATCCTCTAGTTCCCATAAATCAGCATTTGTAATAATCTCCATGTCAAAATCAACTTTTTCTTGAAGATCCTTGATACGTGAATCTTCCACGTATGTCTTGTTGTCATCACCAAGTAGCAGCAATACTGGTTTCATCTCCAAATCGAGACAGAATTCTGCCAGCCCGACAACCAGATCAGGATGTCCATAGATAGCAACTTTCTTATCTGCCAGAAACATGTGGACAAGATCAGTTAGCGCATCAATGGCAATTCCCCGTTCACGAACTAGAGACTGAGGAATTGGCTTGCCTGTCATTTTCTTCAGGTTCTGCAAAAAGGTATCCGTATTGCGAATACCGATAGGGCTTGGTCCTATGATAGCTGGAACGCCAAATTCGCTTTCAAGATACGCAGCGGCTTTTCCGCCCTCATATTTATTTATTGCAATGGTTCCGATGGCATCAGCTGTTCCAATCAGATCCTCAACCGTCGTGCTGCCGTGAGAGACGGCACTAGCATCTGGCATGAGGGGAGAATCGAAGCTTTCAATTTCGAAAAGTACAGTGGCCTCTACCTCCATCATGGACAAAAGATGTTTGAGTGCTGTTACATCCCCTGGGTTGGCCCAGCCAGTAATTAAGTTAATCTTTCCGTTTGGCTTATCTTTTTTCGCCAAAGTCTGCACAAAAGCC
>JARBTT010000142.1 GCA_029240055.1 Anaerosinus sp. | reverse complement strand
TGGTGACCGTTACGTGGTTCCAATTAAGCAAGAGTATCGGCAATTTTTCCCTGGCATTGTGCATGATCAATCGGCAAGTGGGGCGACACTATTTATTGAGCCAATGGCGGTAGTCAACTTAAATAATGATGTAAAGCAATTATTGGTAGCAGAAAAAAATGAGTTATTAAGGATTTTAAAAGCAATCACAATACAAATTGCTAAACATGCAGATCTTCTCCAAGAGAATTGTATGATTTTAGCGCAGATTGATTTTATTTTTGCAAAGGCAAAATTGAGCCAAAAAATGAAGGCTACGATGCCGGTGTTAAATCGAGAGGGGTATGTAGAACTTCATCAAGCCAGACATCCGTTGATTGATTCTGATAAGGTTGTAGCGATTGATATTAGTTTAGGGAAAGAGTTTCATACACTATTGATTACTGGCCCGAATACGGGCGGGAAAACTGTTAGTATAAAAACGCTAGGATTGTTTGCATTGATGACACAAGCAGGCTTGTTTATTCCAGCGTTAAATGACTCTAAGATGGCAGTATTTCATAATGTTTTTGCTGATATTGGTGATGAACAAAGTATTGAACAAAGTTTGAGTACTTTTTCGGCGCATATGACCCATTTAGTACATATATTAGCAGAAGTTGGAGCGGATGATTTACTTATTATTGATGAAATTGGTGCAGGTACTGACCCCGAAGAAGGGGCAGCACTGGCGATGTCAATACTAGAACATCTGATGAAGATTGGAACGAAAGTGGTAGCGACTACACATTATAGTGAACTTAAAACCTTTGCATATTCTAAAGAGAATATTGAAAATGCCAGTGTGGAGTTTGATGTAGCGACTTTAAGACCAACTTATAAATTATTGATTGGTATCCCTGGTACGAGCAATGCATTTGCGATTAGTAAACGATTGGGATTAACGGAAGATCTTATTATTCGTGCTAGACAACTTATCGATGCAGATCATGCACAATTTGAAACTATTTTAAATAATCTTGAGTCAGAGAAACTCTTATATGAAACTCGTAATGCAGATATCATGAACCGCGAACAACAAGTTTTAGCATTAGAGCATAAAGTTAATTTAATACGAAATGAATTGATGGTAAAGAAAGAGCGCATTATCATAAAAGCGCAAGAAGATAGCGCAAGCCTTATTCGCAAAACACGCCGGGAAACAGAACAAATCATTACTGAGTTAAAAGAGCAATTTAATGACCAAGGAATTAAAAAACGTCAAGAAATCATTGATGCTTCCCGTAGGCGGTTGAAAGATGGATTAAGCGCAGTGAATGTTGAGAGTAAGAAAGATAATCATACCAAACCTGTTAGTCTAGACAAACTAACACCAGGCGATAATATCTATATAACAACCTTGGATCAAAAAGGGTCAGTTATATCAATTTCAGGCAAGGATATTGTTGTTCAACTTGGTATTATGAAAATGACTGTACCTATATCAGCTTGTAGGGCGCTTGAGCAAGAAAGAGTAAGTAAAAATCAAAAATCAAAGTCAATGAATTTTGTAAAGGTGAATCAAGTTGCTAGACAAATTGATATTCGTGGTATGATGGTAGATGAAGCGGAAGATGTCATAGCGAAATATTTAGATGATGCAATTCTAGCAGGATTAAATCAAGTTTTAGTTATCCATGGAAAAGGCACAGGTGCACTTCGTAAAGGTGTTCGTTCTTACTTAAAGAGGCTTCGTTGTGTTCAAGATATTAGTATTGGTGACATTAACGAAGGCGGCGATGGTGCAACTGTCGTGCAACTAAAGTAGTGAATAAAAAATTTAAAATGAGCTATATTGAAAGAAATTTTCAATATAGCTCATTTTAGTGTTAAAAGTTTGTTTTCCAATTTAAAAACCTGTTTGTAGACTTTTTTTCAGATTCTTCATTTGCTAATTCTGTTGGAGGCGATTTTGATTCATTCTCAGTTTTAATTTTTTCAGCCGATGGAGTTATAGGTGAAAGATCTGGTGAGAGCTCCTCTTTTTCAGGTTTATTTTTAGAAGTATCTACTTTAGCCGCAGTAGTAGGAGGATTGATACCACCTAAATTATTTATCATACCCATAACAGAGGCTATGTTAGTAGGATTTAGCTTTGATTTTATTTGAGGATTATTTAGCAGTGGTAGCAGGGTCATTAGCATATCGGGAGAGCCTAATCCGGCGCCTCCTCCTTTAGTAAGTTCACCGAGAATTTTTTGTATTGGATTATCATTTTGGCTTATTGTGCTTGTTGGTAAAGCATTTGATACTTGCCCAGTGTTCTTGTTTAAGATTGAAAGCAAACAAAGCAAGGATAAAACATTGATTATTGTATCGTAATTGCCTGTCGTAGATAGCGAATCAATCATTTTTATTACGCTTTGAAATAGCGTTTTATCGGGTGTCATATTTGTATCCTCCCTTAAAATAAACCAGGTATATTAGGGAGATTTAATTCACTGGTTAACTTAGACATCGCAGTTTGGTTAAGTTCCCGAGACTTTGATAAGGCGTTGTTAATTGTTGCAGCTAATAAATCCTGCAATAATAAGTGGTTATCAGGCGTTAAGTAGTTATTGTTTAAATCAATTGAAATAATATCTTGTTGACCATTTACAGTTACGGTAACAACATCGCCACTAGAAGCAGTGATTCGTTCATTTTGAAGCTCATATTGTATGGTTTGGACATTTTGTTGAACTTTTTTTATGACATCCATCATATTACCAAGGTTTTCAAACATTCATAGTCACCTCCAATACTTGTTTAATAAAAGATGAATTGGATAAAATCTTTTATATTAACGAAGTGAAATCTTATGACAATTTATGCTCAAAAAATAAATTTGTGTGTGTCCTACTTATTTTTTGATACCTATTTTGGGGTTGCTACATATATTAGATTAAAGCTGCAGGGGATGAGGAGGAGTTGTGATGCGTATTCGAAGAGATAAAAAAGTTACGCAGGCGACAGTGGATGGAAATAAAGAGATTATATTTTTTAAAGAGGCTCCTAAACCAATAAATAAAACAATAAAATTTACAAAACGATCAGCAGAATTTATTCAAAAAATTATTCAAAATCCTAATTTTATAGTTCAATTACTAGTTGTAGTTTTTACATTAACTTCAGAAAATGATCAAATGGATCGTAAATTTGAAGGGGTGAGTAGTACTGTAGATAAGATTAAAAACATTACAGACATTTTGAATAGTACCATGCATTCGGTAAAAATTGCAGCAGAAGCACCAGAAAAGATTAGGCAAATTTTATAATGATGCATAGATAGAGTAACATTTAAAACATATGCACCATATATTAAAAGTAGAAGGGCGGGCGGTACTTATTATGCAATAAAATCTGTGTTGTAAGAGTCGCCCTTAATCAAAAGATTAAAAGGGGGTTAATTTATTATGGCAAGAGGATATGGCGGATTTGGTTGCGGTGGTGCTGGCGGCGGTTTCATATGGATCATCATTATTATTATTTTATTATTATGCTTCTGTAATAATGATGATGGTAATAGTTCTTGCTCTTGCTAATTAATGTATATGCATCCAAATAAAAAAACACGCGTAATTTACGCGTGTTTTTTATATTAAACTTAATTTTTATTTCGTTCAGGCACTGGAGCCATACTTGGAGTTGTAGGTGCAACTGGACCTGGGATTGCTGGCTGTTCGGATTGTTTGGAGTCATTGATTTTAGAATCGGTCGAAGCAGGTTTATCCTTTTTATCTGGAAGCTTAGACTTATCTTTATCTTTTGCATCTTTAAGTTTATCTTTATCTTTTTCTTTCGTATCTTTGTCTTTATCTGCTTCTTTATCATCATCTAGAGTAGTTGGAGTATCGTCAATAACAACACCCGCTGGTTTTATAAAATCTTTGGAAGGGACACCAGATAAAGCTTTATTCATGAATGCTTTCCAAATATCAGCCGGTTTATCAGCACCTGTTATTCCACGCAAAGTACCATCGTTATCATTACCAATCCATACAGAAGCGACTAAATCTGGAGTGTATCCAACAAACCAAGCGTCTTTATAGTCGCTGGTTGTACCGGTTTTACCAGCAGCAGGTCTGCCGATATTCGCGCCAGTACCAGTACCTCTAATAATAACACCACGCAAAATATCAGTTAAAATATAAGCACTTTTTGCACTGATTACATTTTTTTCTTGCACGGCATGTTGTTCTAATACTTTACCATTGCGATCAATAATTTTAACGATTGCCGTTGGGGCAACATAAGTACCACTGTTGGCAAAGACACCGTAAGCGCTAGCTAATTCAAGGGGGGTTACGCCTTTGGTTAAACCACCCAAGGCCATTGATAAGTTGCGATCATTTTTGGGACCATCTAGAACTAGCGTTGAAATCCCCATTTGTTGTGCATAATACAAAGGTTTATCTACACCGATTTGTTGGGCGATTTTTACAGTAGGAACGTTCAAAGAATGTTCAGCTGTCAAACGAAGTGTGACTTTACCATTAAATTTATGATCATAATTTTGGGGTGTCCAATCACCAATAGTAATAGGACTGTCTTCAATTATGGTAGCCGGGGTTAAATTGCTTTCAATCGCTGCTAAAAACACAAATGGTTTAAATGAAGAACCAGGCTGACGCTCTGCCATTGTAGCACGGTTAAATTGATCATTGCCGCGACCGCCAACCATGGCCTTAATATAACCAGTATGTGGTTCGATTGCAACTAATGCCCCTTGTGGCTGTTCTATACCGTTATCATCTGTACGATAAGTAGGAAGTTGTTTCATTGCATTTTCTGCAGCTCGTTGCATGTCGAGGTCAAGTGTTGTATAGATTTTTAGACCTTCCTTATAAACGGCATCTGCACCATATTTATCAATCAATTTTTGGGTTACATAGTCAATGAAATAAGAACCTACGGTAGTTGTTTCTTTACTTGCAGTATGTTTTACTAACTTGATTTCCTCTGTGTTTGCTTTGTGTGCTGTTGCAGAGTCAAGGTATTCGTATTTTTGCATCTGCTCTAGTACAACAGATTTTCTTTCATTTGCAGCTTTAAAGTTATTTAATGGAGAATAATAATTTGGACTTTTAGGTATACCAGCAAGCATTGCACATTCTGATAAAGATAAGTCTTCCACATTTTTACCAAAATAGGTCTGTGCAGCGGCTTGTACACCATAAGCGCCTTGTCCAAAGTATATTTGATTTAGATATAGTTCTAAAATTTCGTTTTTCGTGAATTGACGCTCTAGTTGCAATGCTAAAAACGCTTCTTGTATTTTACGTTTAATCGTTTGCTCTTGTGTTAAATATGCGTTTTTGGCAAGTTGTTGCGTGATGGTACTACCACCTTCAGAGACTCCATGGTTGGTAATGTTAGACCAAACCGCTCGTAAAATACCACGAGGATCAATACCACTATGTTGATAGAAACGTGCATCTTCAACAGCTACAAAAGCATTGATTAAATTTTTAGGTATCTTATTAAGTTTCACCGGAACGCGATTTTCTGCAGAATGTATATTGGTTATTAAATTACCATTAATATCATAAATCTGTGAAGAAGCAGGTGGCCTAATATCATTAGCTAAACTAGGTTTTGTATTTAAGCTAGCTGTTAAAAAACCTAAACCAATCCCTGTTATCATAACAGCGAACACAATTATTACTAATAAAAAGACTTTTGAGCTGCCACCTTTTTTCGAATTGCGTCGTTTTTGAGAATTATCACTACTATTAGTCATGAGTGACCTCCTTGTAAATCCATATCTTAAGTATTGTATCACAAATTTAAGATAATGAGGATATATTTATTAATTTTAACAACTGATTTTAAGAGTGAAATCATAATATAAATAAATGCTATTAAAGCAAATCAATTTTTAAAATAATTGCATATGATATAGAACTTTAAAGGTATTCATTTTGCAGGAGGATAGAAAAATGCGATTTCAGGTTCGAAAAAAACGTAAATTTCCTTCCATTACTATTATAATCATTATAACAATTAGTATTTTCTTTTATATGTTATGGTTTGTGGAATTGCATTTAAAACCTACTTTACTTGCTATTGCAGAAGCAAGGGCTACGTTAATTGCAACACAGTCAATTAATCATGTTATTAATGATAAAGTTAGTAAAGAAATAGATCCGCAAGCTTTAGTGATGGTAAAAGTTGATAATCAAGGAAGAGTTGTATTAATCCAACCAAATACAATGGAGTTTAATAAGCTTGCTGCAGATACTACTATAAAAGTACAAGAGGTATTAGAAAAATTATCAGAAGAAAAAATTAATATTCCTATAGGGCAAGTGCTAGGAAGTCAGTTTTTAGCGAGTATGGGACCACAGATCACAGTGACGATTATTCCCATAGGAACCGTGCAAGTTAAGGTCATTGATAAATTTGAACAAGCGGGAATCAATCAAACAAAGCATATGGTATATCTTGTTGCAACTACAGAGGTAAAAATTGTGGTTCCTCTAGTTAGTAAAAGTGTTAGTGTGGATACACAAGTGCCAGTAGCTGAATATGTAGTTGTTGGTGAAGTGCCAAGCACATATGTACAATTTCCGTCTTCATTAAATAAAGAAGAAAATTAAATGCATAATTTTAACTAAATTGAGAATGCTAAGTTATGTCTGGAAATGTACATAAAAGCATATTGACATAACAAACTAAACAGTGTAGTATAATACAAGTCGCCAACGAGATATGCGGACGACAAACGAAACTCTTCTTAAAAAAGAATTTCAAAAATGTGTTGACAACAACTTAAACGTTGTGTTA
>JARBTT010000141.1 GCA_029240055.1 Anaerosinus sp. | reverse complement strand
TATTCCGCATATCCACCATGTATATCAGCACCAATCATTGTAATATCATCACATACCGAATAAAATCCAGATTTACAATGAAGACACTGTTTACATGGAATTAGTGGCTGAGCTACAACCGATTCTCCCAGCGAAAATTCTTTGACATTTTTACCAACTTCGACAATTTTCCCAGAAAATTCATGTCCCGGTACCCCCGGTACTGGATATTTCCAGTCTTTTAAAATTCGTGGACTGTCTGAACCGCAAATTCCACAGGCACTGACCTGAATAATGACATCCTCAGCTCCACACTTTGGATCCTCAATATCGTCATAACGAATATCACCAGTTCCATAAATTACAGCTGCTTTCATTCGCAACACTTCCTACTCTAAAAATTTTTTCAATAAAATAAGCGCCATCAAGAATTTGAGCTTGACGGCGCCCATCACGTCGTCTATTAGTTAAACAAAACGAAGATTTGATAGATTATAAAATGTATTAAATTACCGCCTTGGTCGATACTAGAAATCAAGGCTGTTCCTTCTGGCATTTTAAAATGCGCAGCCAAGGCCATCTGTGTATGGAATTGTGCAACTGCAGTAGCCATCAAGAGAGACAGCGAAATTACAACCGATCCAGCAAGTACTGAATGAATAATATTACCGCGTGCTGCCGCTACAATCATAGCAACGATAAATGGAATCGTTGCCAAATCACCAAATGGCAATACATTGTTCCCTGGTAAAATAACAGCTAAGAAAATCGTAATTGGCACAAGGATTAAAGCTGTAGCAATTACAGCCGGATGCCCCGTTGTAACAGCTGCATCCAAACCAATATAAATATTTGCATCTTCCCCAAAACGTTTGGTTAAGAATTCTCTTGCTGATTCAGATATTGGAATAAGACCTTCCATCAAAAGTCTTACCATCCGTGGCATAAGAACCATAACCCCTGCCATTGCAACTCCGACTTTTACCATCTGACCAGGGCCATACCCAGCCAAAGCACCTAAAGCTAATCCTAAAAATAAGCCCATAAAAATTGGTTCTCCAAAGATACCAAATTTTTTCTGAATACTTTCCGGGTCTGCTTTTAAATCTTTAATTATAGGAATTTTCTGAATCAACCAAATTAATGGAATCCCGATTGGTGCATAAGAAACCGTACTACCTGTTGGAACAGAAATACCAGGCAAATCAAAATATTTTTCCATATAAGGAGCTGTCCAATCGGCAATTTTTAATACGACAACTTCAAAAATAATTGCTGCAATCATTGCCTGTATTAAACTACCGGATAGGGTATACACAAACGCACCCATGAATGTAAAATGCCAATAATTCCAAATATCAACGTCCATTGTTTTTGTTGTTTTTGTTACCAGCATCAGTGCATTTACTAATAAACCTACTGGCAATACTAACGCTGCAACTGGGGATGCCCAAGCGATACTTGCCGCACCCGGCCAGCCGATATCAATGATGTTTAACTGTAACCCGAAGTTTTTAATCATGGCTTGCGCTGCTGGACCTAGATTATCAACTAATAAACCAACTACTAGGAATATACCGGTAAAGCCTACCCCAATTGTTAACCCAGAACGGAATGCCTTTGCCGGCTTTTGTCCAAAACAAATACCAATTATGAAAATTGCAACTGGCAGAATTACTGTAGGTCCTAGACCTAAGAATGCTTGAAACATAGGAATTAAATCTGTCATTATATTTGCTACCTCCCATATATATTTCTTCTGGTATGCCGAATCACCCTAAGATAAACTCAGCATACCCACTTGGCCCTAGATATTTTTACTTTTTTAGCTCTTCTAAAATTTCATTTTTTACTTTATCAAGTCCAATTCCTGTCAAAAATGATCTTGCATTGATAACTGGAAAAGGATAATCTTTTCCCGCTACCGTAGTCGTTACCAATAAATCTGCTCGGTCCTGATATGAAGGAACCTCCATCATTTTACATTGAATGATTTCCACAGCGATTTTGTTTTCTTTGGCTAACTTATCTACAGCATCAGAAACAACCGTCGATGTCGCAATTCCCGTACCACAAGCAACAAGAACAACTTTTTTTGCCATAATCATTCGCCCCCCTCTAAATTTAATTTATCTATAATAAACGCTTTGATCTTACTCTTGTCATCTTCTGTTGCAAGATAAGTCAATGCTTCATTATCCTGTAAAAGGCCCATAAGTTTTTGTAACACATTTAATTGCGCATGCTGTTCATTCATTGCCAACATAAACAACAATTTTACTGCAACTGTTTCCGACTCCTCGCCCATGATAACAAAATCCACATCATGCTTAAGTCTAGCTATACAGATCGTCGGCTTATTCACATGTACAATATCTGTATGTGGAATCGCCACACCGTAACTTCCTGTGGGCAATCCCGTTGCAAATACTTTTTCGCGCGCAATTACCGCTGGCTTATAGCTCTCTTTAACATATCCACAATGACAAAGATTATCCGCCATTTGTGATAAAATATCTTCATTTGCTTGTCCGCAAAGGTCAAGCATAATCAAATCTTCTTCAATTTTAATTTGCATTGTAAACTAATGCCTCCCTCAGTTCCTGTTCTGTTTTTGCAGCTTCCATTAATGCTATGACTTCATCATTTTGGAAGCGTTGATATAGATAACGTATCCCATCCTTGCCGTTAATATCCAAACCAAGCAGACAAATCAACCTTGTAGTTGTTTTTCCTGTCCAGGCAATCGGCATCTCGGCCTTAGCAATGAGTACTACGGATTCCTTCACATAGGAACTATCCGCATGAGGCAATGCAACCTTTTGGTTTATCAAATATGCCCCGATCTTTTCTCGTTCCAAAACTGCTTTTTCATAGCCACTTCTTACATAATCTTCATCAATAAGCAACTTACACATTTTTTTTATAACCTGAGCTTTTGTATATTGTTCTTTTCCTAGCATAAGCACTTTAGCCTTTTTCACAACTTCCGGTACATCTGCCGCTTTCTGCTCTAAAAGAACAGGTGATGTTGTCGATTCATTTAAGATATAAGACAACCGTTCATTTCCTTGCTTAGTTGAAAGTTCATTAATTGAAACATATGGTATTCCTTGTAGTTGCGGATCCACACTACCAATAATCATAATCACATCATATTGTGTCAATATCTGTTGAATCTGTTTATAAATATCATGGCGTCCAATCATACCAACATTCAAAAATGTGATTCCCTGCAGACGATCACCAAACAATTTTTTTATATGTCCCGCGCAATAAAGTGCTACACCTTCACCAGTAAAACAAATAGTAATAATTGCTTTTTTACGTAAAACTACTGGTGCCTGTGGACGTGCCTTGGGAAAAAGATAATTCAAATTTTCAATACCGTTAACCATATCTGGCAAATTTGATCCTGGCAGAATACTGCGTCTTAATGCTTCAATTACCATGACCGTATCAACACGATCAATTGTTTCTACCTTAATTTTTGTGCGGGTCTGAATAATTTCACCAAATGTTAATAGTGATCCCAAATCAACCAGCATCAATACCCCTTTGCCTTCATCAGCATCTCTGATAACAGTAGTTAAGCGATCAAGCGCATCACGTGGGCTCTCCTCGAAACTCATATTAAAAGATTTACCATGCGTCACATTCAGCAATTTATTGGCGATTTCAAGCATATTGCTACCAACATTACCATGGGTTGCCACTACAACCCCAACATTGCCTTCTTCTTCTTTTTCATTGCCATGCAAGTATAAAGCAATATAACTAACTTCATCTTTCGGTAACTCAATTTTATAGCGAAGTTTAATCAAATCGACCATTTTTTCAGCAACTTGATATTCCTGGCTAAATTTTCTTTTTACATCTTCTAAATTTGGATTAATGATTTTTTTACCTTGACTCAATCGTGTAAATGTCGCATTTAAATGTATTGCTAAGCAATACACCAGAGATTCATCCAGCTTGCCAAGCTCTGCCTCCGCGATCTTCAAAATCTCCTGCGCTAAATAAATTACCTCACTGCCAATAACCTTAGAAACTTCTTCTAATGTCAAAGGTGCCAGCCGATGTTTAATGTGCGATATCACATGCTGTAACTTCTGTTCTATTTCGTCGCCAATCAACCGCTTGATCTGATTTTCATCCATACCCTGTTGCATATATTCCGTATGCAACTTCTCAATGTCCCCATAAAATTCCTTTGGAAAGCTGTATGCATCATCTTCCGACTCCACTGGGCCTTGACATTGATTTGGTTCGAAATGAAAATCCTTCCAAACAATTGCCTCTAGTTCCTGTCTCTTACTTTGAATTCTTAGCAAACCTTTTTTTACATATAAGCTCAAACTTTGCAGATCAACTTTGACAACTTTTTCTTTTTTAGTCACATATGACAAGAAACTTTTTGCACAAGTAACCTGAATATCACTTTTAAGTTGACCGATATTACCTTTGCATTCATATAAAAGATAGGCTTTAATTACGTCAACTGAAACTTGTAGTTTCGCATTCATACGAGCTGATTCATAACTAAAAAATCGTTGAATCAACTGTAACCGTTCCGTCAGCGGGCGCTCTTCCAATGAAGGAATATTGATTAACATTGGGATTCGCCGCTTAAATGTCGTGAGCAGACTTGTTTCAATATTTTCTGTTGTTGCCGCAATAAGCTGAACCTTCGCATTCCTCACAGCATCAGTTTCACCTAACCTACGAAAATGGCCTTTATCAATCAGTTGAAACAACATTTCCTGACCTTCTGAAGAAAGTCGATGTACTTCATCGAGGAATAAAATTCCACCATCAGCTTGCTCAATCAATCCCTTGCGATCCGCTGCGGCACCTGTATAAGCACCTTTTACTGAGCCAAAGAGTTGTGTAATTAAAAGCTGTGAATTTTCGGCATAATCTGCACAATTAAATACATTAAAAGGTGCATCTTTCGGCAAGCATTCAGCTTCCAGTGCAAAACGATACATTGCTTCTGCTAATTCACTTTTCCCAACGCCTGTTTCACCAACAATTAAACAGTGTAATCCATGTGGTGGATATAGCATCGTCGCCTTTGCCTGCTGAATTTGTGTGTCCAAACTTCCTTTTGTGCCAACTAAATTCTCAAAGGAATGGTATAACTTTTCTTTCTCTTCGTTACCTGTTTCCTCATGTGATAAATCAGTAACTAAATCTTTACAAAGACTCTGTGCTTCCATATCATTCATATATTTTTGCAATAAATACGTTGAGATGGAATATCCCTTTTTTTGTAATATATCTCGTAATTCCTGATTAGAAAAATTAGTTTTATTCAGCAAAATCTGCTTTATTTCTTCACAAATATAAGCTTGTTTACGTTCTCTTGAATCCAAAATTTTCAATTCTTTGCGAAGTAATGTTACATATTCTCTGCTGACTAGAAGCTTTTTGCAGAGCTCAGTGTCTGTATATGGTTGATTATAATTTTCTTCTGCAATAAATTTTTGGATTTGTTCTCTCATCATTCGCCCTCCTGCTTTTATATAATGCAAGCTGCATGCCAAACAAAAGTAAGTTTGTAAAGAAACTTATTTTTCAATGTTTTCTGAATATAATCATTTACATATTTTTATGATTATATTTACATATATAATTAAATTCTTACTATTCTTACATTTGTCATCTCCTTTTAATTTTTAGTCTTACATATTTTGATTCTATAATAATCGATTGCTACAAAACGATCATTATAGAGTAAAGGCAGGTTCGTAAGAACCTGCCTTTACTCTATAATTCAATTATACAACAGCTCAAAATATATAAGGGAATTATACATAATTAAACTAACATTATCAACTTCTTTTGTTATCTGGTATTATTATCATAATTTGTAAAATTTCTTATACTTTTGAACTTATGAAATCTGCTACGATCAAATTTTAGTATATTATTCCATGTAGAAAAATCTGCTCCTTGTATCCCTGTATTTTCTACGCTACAAACTAGCCAGAATAATTGAAACAACTCCATCATTGTAACATAGGCTGTAATAAACTCTTTTTACGAAAGAAGGAAAGGTATTGTCTTCAGACGAACATGAATTTCAACAACCTGAAATGATTACTCCAGTTGAACCATCTTGGCTAAAAAGATTGGGCGCAATGATCGGAATGGAAGTCGTCGTTGAAACGACGCGCAAAGAACTCTATGGAAAGTTACTGGCAGTTGAACATGATCACATCGCCTTACAAATTAAATATGGCATTGCTTTTGTCCGTTGTCAGCAAATAATCAGTGTTATGCCAATTCAAAGATGCTAGAAAATGCAACGTTGTTTTCTAGCGTCCTACCAACTTTACCCCTTGTTTATGCGGGCAGAGCGTTCTGCACAAATTACAACTATATACAAAGCCACCACCCTCCGTCGTTTTTCCACAAACACTTCGACATTTACTCTGCTCAATAGTATTGCCATCCAATGCACTAGCCGGGCAATTGTCTAGGCAAATCCGACAGCCTGGTATACATGCCTGATCATTTGCCATCTTATCTGGTTCAAATTCTTTACTGCTAAGAACCGCACCTAACAAAATCATATTCCCGAATTGTGTGTTGACAAGAAGCGTATTTTTCCCCATGCTCCCCAATCCCGCCCGCACAGCTGCATGCTTTAGCGATAATATACCTTGTCCATGTCGCCTACTTTCATCCCAGTATTCATAAGGCTCTGATGCTGGTACAGGCACAGCAGAAATTTCGCATTTCTCTAATTTCTCCGTAAGATTAAATGTAATTGAATTTAACTTATCAAACACTCTAAAATGGGCAAAAGTATATATCCCTTGTGATGAAGAAGCAAACATACTTATCGGCATGCGTACCGCAATTACAATTACACTTTTACACTCTTTAAAAATATCTGTCGGATGAAAACCAGCAGGTGCATCTGCAAACCGCTCCACCGAGGCTATCCCACATAAATCTGCCCCTAGTTCTT
>JARBTT010000140.1 GCA_029240055.1 Anaerosinus sp. | reverse complement strand
TTAGGTTCTTATGGTGAAAATCCTCGTGGCATTACCGATAAGATGACAGCTTCTGATATTCTTCGTATGGGTGAATCCTTAAATACAGAGGTAGTGATTCCATTCCATCATGACATCTGGGCTAATTTCCAAGCTGATCCAGCAGAAATTACGACTTTATATGAAATGAAAAAGCATCGTCTACAATATAAATTTAAACCATTTATCTGGCAAGTTGGTGGCAAATTCATATTCCCAGCTGATAAAAATAAGAGAGAATATCATTATCCAAGAGGATTCGAAGACTGCTTTGCCAAAGATATTAATTTACCATTCACTAGTTTCTTATAAGAGAATATCAAGTAACTTATAAAAACGGCGTTGATTCGGTTTGTGATTTCTTTTAGATTTTGCAAGCCGTATTTGCCGAATTATTCGAAAATTGAAAATAGGTGGTGAATTATATGTTTCAAAAATTAATTGAAACGAGACGATATTCCTTTCATAAAGGTTTTGCAACGTGGGAAGAAGCTGTTAGAGCCGCTTGTCAACCACTACTTGCTGATAAAACAATCGAACCAGAGTATCCAGATGCGATTATTGGCAAAGTAAAAGAACTTGGACCATATATCGTCATTGCCCCTAACATCTGCATTCCTCATGCGCAGGAAGGCGTAGGGGTAAATGATACGGCAATTTGTTTTATGAAAACAGAGGAACCAGTTCATTTCAGTGATGACCCTGATTATGATGCGAAGTTGTTTTTCGTACTAGCTTCTGCTGATAATACAATCCATTTAGAAAACCTTTGTGAGTTATCAGAGTTGTTATCAGATGAAGAAATTGTGGAAAAATTGTTAGCGGCAAAATCCGTAGAAGACTTAAAAGAGTTACCTTGATAATAAAAAATTATAATCCGAGGTTTAAAATCGCAATTATAGGAGGTATACACATATGGAATTTCTAATGGTTGTTTGGGAATTTTTCCAGAACAACGTATTAACAAAACCTCAATTCTTCGTCGGTCTAATTGTATTTGTCGGTTATTTATTATTACAAAAACCAATTTATGAAGCACTTGCTGGGTTCATAAAAGCGGTTGTTGGTTATGTGATCTTGATGGTAGCATCTGGTGGATTGGTTAGTAATTTCCGTCCAGTACTTGTAGGTTTAAAGGATAGGTTTGATTTATCTGCAGCGGTTATTGATCCATATTTTGGTCAAGCAGCAGCGCAAGCATCGGTTGAAAGTGTTGGACGATCGTTCTCAATGATGATGCTCGTACTATTAATTGCATTTTCATTTAACTTATTACTTGTGTTATTTAGAAGATATACAAAAATTCGTACCCTGTTCATTACTGGTCACGTAATGGTACAGCAATCCTCCACAGCTTTATGGCTCGTGCTTTTCTGTTTTCCTCAACTACAAGATGCTGGAGTGGTCGTGATGCTGGGAATCTTACTTGGCACGTACTGGTCAGTGGCCTCCAATCTTACGGTTGAACCTTGTCAAAAGTTAACGGAAGGTGGCGGTTTTGCGACAGGTCATCAACAAATGTTTGGTATTTGGTTCGTATCTAAAATCGCTGGTAAAATCGGTGATAAAAAGAAATCGATTGAAAGTTTAAAATTACCCGGTTTCTTATCGATTTTCAATGAAAACGTTGTAGCAACTGGTATTCTAATGTTATTTTTCTTCGGCGCGATTATCACAATTTTAGGCCCAGATATGATGCATAAAATTGATAAGAGCTTTGCTGCAGAGCAGAATTTTGCGTTCTATATTGTTGAGAAATCCTTTAACTTCTCAGTTTATTTAACAATCTTACAATTAGGGGTAAGAATGTTCGTATCAGAATTAACAGAATCTTTCCAAGGAATTTCCAACAAAATTCTTCCAGGTTCAATGCCGGCTGTTGACTGTGCGGCTACGTATGGCTTTGGTCATCCTAATGCGGTTACCATTGGGTTCTTATTTGGTGCACTCGGTCAATTCACGGCAATTATCGGATTACTTGTATTTCAAAGTCCTATCCTGATCATCAGTGGATTCGTACCGTTGTTCTTCGATAATGCAACTTTTGCTGTATTTGCGAATCGATTAGGTGGGATCAAAGCTGCAGTCATTATCACTTACTTCTCCGGTATGACGCAAGTTCTTGGTGGTGCTTTCGCTGCTTACTTCTTTATGACTGGTAAGTTCGGTGGCTGGCATGGTAACTTTGACTGGGATACGATTTGGCCAGCAATTGGTGTGATCATGAAATATGGTCAATATGTTGGGGTAGCAGCGGTGGTTATCTTATTACTTGCAATTCCACAAATTCTATATCGTCAAAACAAAGATACCTATTTCTTAATCGCGGAAGATTATGATAAATATCTTGAAGTAAAAGGCGAAAAAGAATAAGGTATGGCTATTTGTATAAATATTACAAATTTAAAAATGAGGTGTTCATTATGTTAAAAGTAATTGCTGCCTGCGGTAGTGGGATGGGATCAAGTCAAATTATAAAAATGAAATTAGAAAAAGTATTTAAAAAACTTGGCATTGAGGCAAGTATTTATCATACCAACGTTGGTGATGCAAAATCACAAGCCGCTAATTATGACGTTGTTGTTTGTTCGGAATCGTTAATTGGAACATTTACCAACGCATCCGCAAAAGGAATTACGGTAATCGGTCTTAAAAATTTATTGTCAGAAAAAGAAATTGAAGAAAAAGTAACTGAAAATATCGTAAATAAACAATAAAATAGACAATTTGAATAATGGGAAAATAGAAATATTTTCCCATTATTCAAAGTCAGGAGTGTTTTTAGTATGAAAATAGAAAAGAAATTTTTGACGAAATTGCATAGATGTTATGCAACAAGTAGTACAGTGATTGATAGTGAAAAGAAAATATTATTTGCAACTGAAGGCGAAGGCGCTTGTTATATGTACTCTGGGAATGAATTTGGGCAGTCTACTGTTTGGGACGCGCCTGGCGGTACGATGTCTATCGTTGCTGTTCCCGGTAAAAACGGCGATTTTTTAGCAGTGCAAAACTTTTTTCCAACGTTTCAATCGGAGAATGCAACCATAGTTTGGAGCAAGCCACAAGCTGATGGTAATTGGCAGGTAAAGACATTATTTAAATTGCCCTATATCCATAGATTCGATATTCTTTCGGCAAATGGTGTGAACTATTTTATTGGTTGCACACTTTGTACCAGTAAAACAGAAAAAGAAGACTGGTCCGATCCAGGGAAAATCTATGTTGGTGTCATTCCTGAAAACTTGGATGAGCCGATGGAACTTAAGACTATCAAAACCGGCATGACTAAAAACCATGGCTATAGCCACGTGACTTGGCATGGGAAAATGGCAGGTATGGTTACTTGTGAGGAGGGGGTATTTGCTGTAATACCTCCTCACAAACCAGGCGAAGCGTGGACGATTGAAACCGTTCTTGAACGTCCAGTAAGCGATATTGCGGTTGTCGATATTGATGGCGATGGCGTAGATGAATTGGTAACGATAGAGCCCTTCCATGGCAACCAATTCTTAATTAACAAGAAAACAGAGACTGGATATCAAGTAGTCTATCAATACCCTGAAGAAATGGAATTTGGTCATGTGGTCTGGGGCGGTCGGCTAAGAGGCGTTCCAACGATTATTGGTGGGCAAAGAAGACATGCAAAGGATTTGTTCTATATTCAATATAAAAATGGTGAATATGTAAAAACGACAATTGAAACTGATATTGGACCTAGTAATGTTGCCGTGATCACTGATAAAAATCGTGATATTATCATTTCTGCTAACCGTGAAATAGGCGAAGCTGTTTTATATTTAGTTACTGATAAATGATTTTAGGCTAAAGGGGATTGAAAAGCATGTTAGAAGAGTTGAAACAAAAAGTTTATAAAGCAAATATGTTATTGCCAAAATATGGGCTGATCACCTTTACTTGGGGCAATGTTTCTGCGATTGATAGAGAATCAGGTCTGTTTGTGATTAAACCATCGGGTGTAAAGTATGATCAAATGGAAGCAGAAGATATGGTTGTCGTTGATCTTAATGGTAACGTTATCGAAGGAAGATTAAAACCATCTTCCGATACACCGACACATTTAAAATTGTATCAAGAATTTAAAAGTATTGGTGGTATTGTCCATACGCATTCACGCTGGGCGACAGTCTTTGCCCAAGCGGGCCTTGCTATTAAGGCTTATGGAACAACACAAGCAGATTATTTTCATGGCGCGATTCCTTGTACGAAGGCGATGACGAAAGCGGCGATTGAAGGCGAATATGAATATAATACGGGAAATAGTATCGTGGATACCTTTAAAGAAAGTAACCCTGATCATATGCCAGCAGTTTTAGTGAGAAATCACGGACCTTTCACTTGGGGCAAAGATGCCTTTGAAGCTGTGCATAACGCAGTAGTATTGGAAGAAGTGGCAATGATCGCGTTCAATACGGAGTTACTAAGTCAAGGAAAGGTGGCGTCGATGCCGCAAATGTTGTTAGATAAACATTTCTTGCGTAAGCATGGCCCCAATGCTTATTACGGACAAAAATAAGGATAGGTACTAAACATTGCTCGCTCTGCTAGCCTCGCTGTTTTTGTGGGCAAGCGGAGCGAGCAACTCTTTAACCAGATTTATTTCGACGAAGGAAGTGAATGATGATGAAAAATTATATGCTAGGGTTATATGAAAAATCCATGCCAGAAACATTGAATTGGGAGGAGAAATTACAAGAGGCGAAAGTGGCCAATTTCGATTTTGTTGAAATGAGTATCGATGAAACTGATGCAAAATTGGCAAGGTTAGATATGACAAAAACTGAAAAAAAACAGCTTTGTGAAGTGATGGAGACCGTTGGGATTCCCATTAGAACGATTTGTTTGAGTGGTCATCGTAAATATCCGTTAGGCAGTAATGATGCAGAGACAAGGGTGAGAAGTTTAGAAATTATGGAAAAGGCAATCGATTTAGCCTGCGATTTAGGCGTAAGAATTATTCAACTTGCTGGCTATGATGTCTATTATGAAGAAGCTTCTGTGCAAACAAGAGCGGCGTTTGAAGAAAACCTTGCCAAATGTACCTTGATGGCAGCTAAAAAAGGTGTGCTATTGGGATTTGAAACAATGGAAACCGAGTTTATGAATACCATGAAGAAAGCAATGTATTATGTAAATAAAATAGATTCACCGTATCTCCATGTATATCCCGATGCAGGAAACCTTACGAATGCTGCAGTAATGTATCAAACCGATATTTTTGATGATATCAAAAGTGGTGCCGGACATATCGTTGCCTGTCATTTAAAGGAAACTGTCCCAGGAAAATATAGAGAAATACCATTTGGTTCAGGGCATGTTGATTTTAAGGCAATCGTTGATACTACTTGGACATTTGGTGTAAGGACGTATGTAGCAGAGTTTTGGTATACGGGTAGTGAAGCGTGGCAAAGTGATTTAAAAGAGGTAAATCATTTTCTTTCGGCAAATTTCCTTGATAAAATTTGATATACTTTGATAAAATAATGATTGCAAACAAAGATGAAATGTAGTATTTATAGTATAGGAAGCAGTTCAAATTTAATGTAAGGAATGATCTAACATTGAGTAAAGTAAAAAAGATAGGTGTGTTAACAAGCGGTGGAGATTCCCCTGGAATGAATGCAGTTGTCAGGGCTGTTGTTAGAAGTGCAAAGGAATTTGGTTTAGAAGTAGTCGGTATTTGTCGAGGCTACAATGGTTTAATGAATGGTGATATGGTTAAACTTGACAATCGATCCGTTGGGGATATTATTCAACGTGGTGGTACAATGCTTTATACGGCACGTTGTTTAGAATTTATGGAACTTGCTGGACAAGAGCAAGGCTATGAAATGGCTAAAAAACTTGGAATTGATGGAATGGTTGTCATTGGTGGGGACGGATCGTTCCGCGGAGCAGCAGCACTTAGTAAACTTGGGCTACCGACAGTAGGTATCCCTGGTACGATTGACAATGATATTGTTTGTACCGATTACTCTATTGGGTTTGACACGGCCTGTAATATCGCAATGGAAGCGGTGGACAGGCTTAGAGATACGACGCAAAGTCATGAAAAATGTAGTTTGGTAGAAGTTATGGGCCGGCACGCTGGACACTTAGCATTAAATGTTGGCGTGGCAACTGGGGCAACAGCAGTGTTAATCCCAGAAAAAGAATATGATTTAAAAAGAGATATTTGCGAGAAGATTTTAGCCGCGCAAAAATCAGGTAAAACGCATCATATTATCATCGTTGCGGAAGGATGTAAAGATCCTGTGGCTGAAATCGCCAAACAAATAGAGGCTGATACTGGTATTAGCTCGCGATTAACAGTTCTTGGCCATATCCAGAGGGGTGGTGCGCCAACGGTCATTGATCGGGTAAATGCAACAAAAATGGGGTATCATGCTGTGGAATTGTTAAAAGAAGGTATCGGTAATCGGCTAGTTGCAATCAAAGATGATCATGTTGTAGACTTTGGCATTGAAGAGGGACTTGCGATGAAGAAGACGATTGATGAGAAACTCTATAATGTTTGTCGCATCGTATCAAAATAAAATTTAATTTTTAGAAAAACGCCAGTGTTATCAATGCATAATGCTGGTTTTTTGTTTGTAGAACTTCATTTGACATTTGCTATATTTTCAATTATTATTAATCATTTAATAGATTCAGCTAATTAGAAATAAATGAATGAGACATTTTGTGTAAAGAGCCAAAACCATCGAATTTATGATAAATATCTTATTCGTAAATACTAACATAATTATATTGAACGAAGTAGTCTAGAAGGAGTAATTATATTAATGGAAAAAACAACTTTAGTGACAAAATTAGAGAAAGAAACAGTCATAGAGCAAAATGCATTTGCTAAAACATTTACAAAATGGCTACCGTTGATTTTAGGCGCTTTGGTGGCAATTGGACCATTATCTATTGATATGTATTTACCAGCATTGCCACAATTAGCAGGCGAATTTTC
>JARBTT010000013.1 GCA_029240055.1 Anaerosinus sp. | reverse complement strand
CCGCCGACTGTTCCTGGTGAATTCATTCTCGACTTGCCATCTAAAGCAAGTAAATCTTGCATCGGAATGATCGCCGTGGAAGCATTGCTTGCATAAGCGTAGCGAATCAATTCCCAGCAGGCCTCAACGATACTAGCATTTTCCACTTGTAAAGCCTCACCAACGGCTTCAAGTGCTTCATCGGATAGATCATCTTGATACCAGCCAACCGTTGTGTTGTTATCATGGGTTCCGGTATAAACCACACAATTTTGTTCACAACTAAATACTGCTTTGCCATTTTCATCTGGTAAAAGTTCAAACTGGAGTACTTTCATGCCCGGAAAAGAAAATTGATCCTTTAGGTCGCTAACTGCGTCAGTAATGATCCCCAAATCTTCTGCAATAATCGGTAATTTACCAAAATATTTTTCCAGTGTCTGAAAGAATTCTTCACCTGGGCCTTTGACCCATTTACCTTCCATCGCTGTTTTCGCCTTGCCATCAACTTCCCAATATGATTCAAAGCCACGAAAGTGATCCACGCGAATCACATCAACCATTTCTAGTAGCGTCGTGAAACGATTACGCCACCACTGATAGTCATCTGCTTTCATCTTCTGCCAATCATAATGAGGATTGCCCCACAGTTGTCCTGTTTCACTAAAGTAATCCGGTGGCACACCGGCAACTTTTGCCGCGTTGCCCTGACTATCTAAGCAAAATAATTGTTGATTTGCCCAAACATCGGCACTATCATGGGCAATGAAAATCGGCATATCACCAATAAATTTTATACCACGTTCATTGGCATATTGTCTAAGTGCCAGCCATTGCTTGAAGAAAGTATATTGTAAAAATTTCTGATAATTGATTTCATTGGCAAGAATTTTACGATATTTAATACGTCCCTCTTCTTCATATTTGGCAATTTCCGCTGGCCATTCATTCCAACTTAAGTCACCAAAATGTTTTTTTAGTGCCATAAATAACGTATAATCGTCCAACCAATGGCTTTGCTTTTGGCAAAAAGCTTTATAGTCATTACTCATTGGGTGCGTGTTAAATTTTTTATAAGCAAGCTTTAAACATTTTTCCTTAAAATTCCACGTTTTAGCAAAATCAACCTTACCTGCCGCCAAATCGTTTGGCGCTTTTGCCTCTCGTGGCGCAAGAAAAAAATCGGTTACCACTTTTCCCAGAGAAATAAGCATCGGATTTCCCGCAAAAGCCGAGGGCGATTGATAGGGAGAATACCCATAGCCTACTGGATTGAGTGGCAATATCTGCCATGAACCTTGCCCACTTTGTAGTAGGAAATTAACAAATTCATAAGCACCTTTCCCTAAATCACCAATACCATATTTAGAAGGCAATGACGTTAGATGAAGTAATACCCCTGCACCACGATCCAGCTTCACTTCTACGGCTTGACGATATAGGATCGTTTGCAGTGGTGCCAATTCAACCTCCACTTTACCCGCCCGAACTTTCACTTCTGACGTATCACCAATCAAATCTTGTAAGCTTCCATGGCAGAGTCCACGGACATCGACTGATACTTTTTGGTTTTGCGTTTTGCTACGATTAAAAATCACCAGAAAGGTTTCATCGGTCGCTGCTTGACCAAAAACATCTTGCCCCCCAGCAATTCTGCGCACATAGCCATAGACATCATCAAGTTCAATCACCGGCACAAATTCACCCGTTTTTAACGCTTGATGCTCATTTCTTAGCGCAATTATCTTCTTATACCAGCTTTGAAGCGATTCATCTTCTCTGCCCCAAACGTATGCCCCACGATTATGGGGATCTTTGAAGCCTTGCATCCCCGCCTCATCACCATAGTATACACATGGCATCCCTGGGAAAGTCATTTGCCATAGCGAGACTATTTTCATTCTTGCTACCGCAAGCTGATATTGTTCTTTGCTTAAGTGATACCGGGCTTGTTCAATGGCTGGTACACCCTCATAGTTCATGGCTTCCCCGAGTAAGGTAATCACCCGTTCAACATCATGACTGCCAACTAAGTTCATCATCGCATAAAAATTTTCTTTGGGGTAATTTTCATACAAATTCATAATTGCACAATTTGTATCTTGGGCATTGCTATGGCCGAGCATAAATTTTAACATGATCGTACGCAAGGGATAATTCATCGCCGAATCCATTTCTTGCCCGCATAAATACTCACGTTGTACTCCATAACTAACTTTATTCGAAGCATCTTCCCATACCTCACCGATCATGACGGCATCTTGGTCTACTTCCTTTAAAACTTTATAAAACCTTTGAGAAAATTCTGGTGGAAGTTCGTCAATAACATCCAGCCGCCAACCGCTAATTCCTTGTTTTAGCCAAAATTTCAACACACTATCATCATTATTAATAATAAAATCCATGTAAGATTTCGTTGTCTCCTTGACGTTTGGCAGAGAATGAAACCCCCACCAACTATGATATTCATCGGGATATTTGGTAAAATCATACCACTCGTAGTAGGGCGAACTTATCGATTGATACGCACCGACACTGTCATAATTGCCATAGCGATTGAAGTATTTACTATCGCTGCCAGTATGACTGAATACACCATCTAGAATAATCCGAATCCCTTGCTCTTTTGCTTCCAGGCAAAGCATAGCCATATCGTCATTCGTTCCGAGCATCGGATCAACCTTATGATAATCACCTGTATCGTAACGATGATTGCTCTGAGCCTGAAAAATCGGGTTCAGGTAAATAACGCTAATTCCTAGGTCTTTTAGGTAAGCCAATTTTGCCTTAATCCCAGCTAAATTACCACCAAAAAAATCATAAGCAACAATTTCTTTGGTATCAACATCTTTAAAATAACAAGGCGTATTCTCCCAACTAGAATGCACCACACAATCTTTTTTACTTGCTAATACTTTGCCCTCATCATTCCCACTGTAAAAACGATCGGGAAAAATTTGATACATTACAGCATTTTTTAACCATTCCGGTGTTTTTGCTCCAGCTTGATAGATGGTGATCTGGAACGATGGTGGCTGCGATTGATAGACCGCACCAATACCGCCGAGATTTCGTTCATTATTACCATAAAAAATTGTTTGCTGATCAGCAGTAGTAATTATGAAATAATACCAAAGTAACGCCCCTTGTTCAGGCGTTGTAATGGTGCAAGTATATCGATAGCCATCTTTTGTCTCATTTCCTTTGGTCATAACAGCCAATGTTTCGCCCAGCTTATCTTGCCATAGGCGAAGCTTTACTGCGGTAACACTATAATCAGCCCCAATATCTATACTTAAATTTACGTTACTATTCGTACAAGCTGCACCGAAAGGACTACGGAATATTTTACTTTGCGAGTTATGTAAAATTTTATTGTTTGTAGGCATAATATCATCCTTTTATTTCAATAATAAGCATAATCATTAAGAAAAGCCTAGCTCATCAGGCTAAGCTTTTCATGCTTAAACTTGATAATAAGCATTCTAAACTTAAGAGCAAGTTACTTTTTTAAGCGGTAATACAGTTCTTTATATTGTTTTGCTGATTGTGTCCAACTATAATCGCTATTCATTGCATTGATTACGACTTTTTCCCAAATAGAAGAATCTGAATAGTAGCCTAAGGCCCGTTTGATTGAAAATAAGACTTCATGCGCATTATAGTTTGCAAATGTAAACCCGTTCCCAACTCTAGAATATTTATTATAGGAGTGTACCGTATCTTTTAGCCCACCAGTCTCACGCACTACTGGAATAGAACCATAGTGAAGGGCAATGAGTTGACCGATTCCACATGGTTCGTATTGCGAAGGCATCAAAAAGATATCAGAAGCCGCATAAATACGGTGCGCTAAATCATTATTAAAGGTAATATTGGCGGAAACTTTTGTTGGATAGTGCCAAGCAAGCGTTCTAAATAAATCTTCATATTCTCGATCACCAGTACCTAAAACAACAAGTTGTACATCTTCATTTTGTATGAGCTCATCAATGATATGTTCAATTAAGTCTAGGCCTTTTGCGGAAACGAGCCGAGCGACAATTGCCAGCATTGGCACATCACGTCGAACTGGTAACCCTAGTTGTTGCTGTAGTTTGACTTTATTTTCAGCCTTTTTTTCTATTGTTGTCACATCATAATTTGCAAAAATCCGCTTATCGGTTTTTGGATCATAAAGTTCATAATCAATTCCGTTTACAATCCCCTGTAAATATTGCCAACGATCACGGAGTAATCCATCCAAGCCTTCTCCATAGTATGGATATTGAATTTCTTTCGCATAGGTTTCACTTACAGTCGTAATATAGTCAGAATATACAATCGCCCCCTTCATAAAATTTACACAATTGTCGCATTCTAGACCGCCCTCATTATAATGTTTCCAATCAAGACCAAGTACATCACTCATAATTTCTTTTGCGAAAACACCTTGATATTTTAAATTATGAATGGTATAAATCGTGCGGATGTGCGAATACAACTCAGCTTGCCCATATTCTGCTTTTAAGAGAACACTTACAAGACCGGTATGCCAGTCATTACAATGAATCACATCAGGAATAAAATCAATCTGCGGCAACATCTCGAGAACAGCACGGCAAAAGAAAGAAAAACGTTCTGCATCATCATCATAACCATATAAAGCATCCCTGTTAAAATACTGCTCATTATCAATAAAGTAAGTTTTTATTCCATTATATTCCAAACATTTAACGCCACAAAATTGTTGACGCCAAGCTACATTGACAATACCATCATAGATATGTTTCATCTTGCTGGTATATTGTTCAGGAATGCTGCTATATTTTGGAATAACAACTCTAACATCAAGCCCCTGTACCTGTAACTCTTTAGGAAGTGAACCTGCAACGTCTGCCAACCCACCTGTTTTAATAAATGGTACCGCTTCTGAAGCTACAAAAAGAACTTTTAACATTTTACTACTCACCCTACCTTTCTTATTCCAATTACGATTTTTTCAATTTTAAATAAAGGGTTGATAGCGGTGGCACTGTGATTCGTATAGACTGCTGCTTATCATGCCAAGCAACTTGTTCAGGGATAAAGTCACCTTCGTTGATAACATTAGAACCGCCAAATTGCTCACTGTCACTATTAAATACTTCTACATAAGTACCATCCACTGGTACACCCAAACGATAATCTTGATGAACCGCTGGTGTAAAATTACATAATACAATGATGAAATCTTCTGGCTCTTTCCCTTTCCGAATAAATGAAATTACACTATTCCGATTATCATTACAATCAATCCATTCAAATCCTTGCCAATCACAATCAATTTGCCAAAATGCTGCTTGCTCACAATAAAATAAATTTGACTGCTTCACATACTCATGCAATTTATGATGCATTGGATAATCAAGCAAATGCCAATCTAGGCTATCATCATATTTCCATTCGATAAATTGACCAAATTCACTACCCATAAATAATAATTTTTTCCCCGGATGAGCCAACCAATAGCCATAAAAAGCACGCAGGTTGGCAAATTTTTGCCAATAATCTCCTGGCATTTTATTGATTAAGGAACATTTTCCGTGCACAACCTCATCATGTGATAGCGGTAGCACGAAATTTTCCGAAAATGCATACATGAATGAAAAAGTGACAAGATTGTGATGGAACTGCCGATAAATTGGATCCATCCCCATGTATCGCAGCATATCATTCATCCAGCCCATATTCCATTTGAAATTAAACCCCATCCCCCCCATATAAACTGGCTTAGAGATCAGTGGCCAAGAAGTAGATTCCTCGGCAATCATTAGGGCAGTTGGGTGATTTTCAAAAATTGCATGATTTAGTTTACGCAAAAATTCCATTGCCTCTAAATTACCGTCGCCACCATATTTATTGATTTCCCGATCTTCCTCTTTACGACCATAATTAAGGTATAGCATATTTGCAACTGCATCAATTCTAAGCCCATCAATGTGATACATATCAAACCAAAACATTGCATTAGAAATTAAAAAGCTTTGTACTTCGGTTCGACCATAATCAAAGTTTGTTGTTCCCCATTCATAATTTTCCGCCCGTTTTGAGTTGTTGGATTCGTACAGTGGAGCACCATCAAATTGTCTTAGCCCTTGTTCATCCCGACAAAAATGCCCCGGTACCCAATCTAGAATAATCCCAATATTATTTTCATGACATAAATTAACTAAATACATAAAGTCGCTTGGCTCGCCATAGCGGCTTGTCACCGCATAGTAGCCAGTCGCTTGATATCCCCACGAGCCATCAAAAGGATATTCACTAAGTGGCATCAATTCAATATGCGTATAATGCATGTTCTTTACGTAATCTACCAATTGATCAGCAACTTCACGATACGATAAGAACGCTCCCTCTGTATTACGCCGCCATGAGCCCAAATGTACTTCATAGGTCAGCATCGGTGTTTCATAAGCAGCATGTTCCTGCTTTTCTTCCAACCATTTTTGATCTGACCATTGAAATTTTCTTAAATCATATACAACGGAAGCTGTATTAGGCCTGACCTCTGCAAAAAAGCCATATGGATCAGATTTCAAAAGAGTCTGACCGAAATTCGTTTGAATTGCATATTTATATACAGTACCGACTGTTACATTGGCAATAAATAGCACCCAAATACTAGAATCAGATATTTTCTCCATCTGATGTGAATCTTGTTGCCACTGGTTGAAATCACCCACAACACTTACCTTTTGTGCATTCGGTGCCCATACGCTAAAGCGTACCCCTTGCTCACCATTTTGATTTACTATATGTGCCCCGAACATTTGGTAACTGTGATAATTCGTACCTTGATGATATAAATACAAATCATAATTGCTCAGTGTTGATACTTCCACAATAAACCTCCCACCAAAGTATATGCATACCTTGTACTATCAATGTTATAAAATTGATATTTTTCAAGAAAGAGAAAGGCATGAAGCCTGCCTCCGTTCTTAGATTCCCTTAAGGAACAATGACAGGTTTTATTTTCCAAATACCTTGTGCATATTCCTCAATGGTTCTATCACTAGAAAAAATACCTGAATGTGCAATATTAACAACACTAGATGTCAACCAAGCTTGTTTGTTTTTATATTTTTCTTCTACTTTCAATTGAGCATCGGCATAGGCAGCAAAATCCTTCAAAATAAAGAATTCATCATTGTTGTATAACAATTCATCATATAGCGGTCTAAATTCCTCACGATCTTCAGGAAAGAAACCATTCACAAGTTGTTCTAAAATGACTTTTATGCGAATATCACTATTATAGACATCCCATGAAGAATAGGTACCATTTGCATAATGTGCCAATACTTCTTCTGCTTTCAATCCAAAAATAACACAATGGTCATCACCAACAGCATTCCTGATTTCTACATTCGCGCCATCTAAGGTTCCAAGCGTAATCGCACCATTCATCATAAATTTCATATTGCCGGTACCAGATGCTTCTTTACTCGCCGTTGAAATTTGCTCACTGACATTTGCTGCCGGGAATAAAATTTCCCCAAGCGATACGCTATAGTTTTCTAAAAAGACAACCTTCAACTTATCATTGATTGTTTTATCGTTATTTACCAATTCAGCAACCGTATTGATCAGTTTTATCGTCAATTTTGCGACACGGTATCCCGGTGCTGCTTTTCCGGCAAAAATAAAGGTACGCGGTACCATCTCTAATTTAGGATTGGCTTTCAAGCGATTATATAGATTCATCACATGCAAGATATTCATAATTTGCCGTTTGTAAGAATGAATACGTTTGATTTGAACATCAAAAATAGACACTGGATTCACAATAATATTATTTTTTTCTTTAATATATTTCGTCAGGAATTCTTTACGCCCCATTTTAATCTTATCAAGTTCTTCTTTAAAGCTTTTATCCTTGGCAAAATTCAATAAATCAATAAGGTTTGCTGGGCTTTTACGCCATTTGGGTGAAATAGATTGATCAATTAATTCTGCAAGCTCTGGATTTGCTTTGATCAACCACCTTCGATGTGTAATTCCATTGGTCTTATTATTAAATTTGCCTGGATAATATTTATGGAAAGGCTCCATCGTATGATTTTTTAAAATATTGGAATGAATCTCAGCTACTCCATTGACACTATGACTGCCAACAACAGCAAGCCGTGCCATATGTACTTGACCATCTTGCAAAATTGCTAATTCCCTCACTTTATGATCATCATGATAACGTTCCCATACCGCGGTTGTTAACCGGCGATTAATTTCTTCTACAATCATATAGATCCGTGGAAGATGTTCTTTAAACATATCAATTGGCCATTTTTCAAGCGCTTCTGGCATAATGGTATGATTTGTATAGGCGATCGTATTGACTGTTATTTGCCAAGCTTGATCCCATTCCATCCCTTCTTCATCCATCAATATCCGCATAAGTTCCGGTACCGCAACTGCTGGATGTGTGTCATTGATATGAATTGCTGTTTTATTGGCGAAATCAGTCAACTTAGCGCCTGTTTTTTTATGGTGGCGAACGATACTCTGCACCCCAGCTGATACGAAGAAATATTCTTGCGTCAAACGAAGCAATCTTCCTTCAAAGGTACTATCTTCGGGATAAAGAATTTTAGTAATTCTTTGTACTGCATGTTTATAGCGCATTTTTTCTTTATAATCGTCATAACTTACTGCTGCCGCATCGACATCACGCATAAACTCTGCATTCCATAAACGAAGTGTATTCACAGTATTATTTTTATAGCCCACCACCGGCACATCATACGGCACTGCACTTACACTCGAATAGTCTTCGTGAATGCATTGTAATTTTCCGTCTACTTTTTTCATGTAAGCATTGCCACCAAATTTAACTTCCACCGCTTTATCAGCTTTTCTAAACTCCCACACAAAGCCATCTTTCAGCCAGTTGTCCGGCAATTCCACTTGATGATTATTGATGATTTTTTGTTGAAATAAGCCATATTTATAACGAATCCCGCAACCATGCCCTGGTAAGCCAAGTGCTGCAATCGAATCAATAAAGCAGGCTGCCAAACGCCCAAGTCCCCCATTACCAAGACCTGCATCTGGTTCTTCTTTTAACACCGCGTCCATATCAATTCCTAATTCGGACATGGCTTCAGTGCAAAAATCTTTAATATCAGAATTAATTAAATTACAGTCTAATAATTTCCCCAATAAAAATTCAATTGAAAAATAATAGACTTGTTTTACTTGCCGATCCTCATAAACTTTATTGGTCTTAATCCAATTTTCACTAATATACTCGCGAACAATCCCTGAAAAAGATTGATAAACCTCATTTTTAGATAAATCCGCTAAATCTTTCCCCCACATTGCATGAACTTTATGAATAAACCTAGCTTTAAATTTTTCTTTATTCGTAAACAACTGAAAATCCCTCCCAAGATTATCCATTATTAACTTTATACTATAGCTTTATCAGCTAGTATTTTTATTCCAGAATATAATAATCCTCTGTTACATTCCCTGTAATATGAAGGATGTTTCTATAATACCAGCCGTCTCAAAAAACTTGAGACGGCTGGTATTTATTTTGATTAGATAACGACACCTTTTTCAACAATGAGTGGATAATTAGATGCCCCTTTTAGCCATTTTCCTTTCGTTATCACGACATCTTTATCACAAATCACATTTTCGATTAAAACATCGTCTTCTAGCTTACATTTTTGTAGAATGATGCTGTTCTTAACATGAACACCTTTTCCCACTCTTACGCCTCTAAATAAAATACTATTTTCTACTGTACCCTCAACGATACAACCATTGGCTACCATTGAATTTGATACAGAAGCACTCTTTTTATATTTGGCTGGCGCCTCATCTTTGACTTTCGTATAGATGAGACCACCATCCAAAAACAGTTCTTGCCATTTTTCTGGATCCAACAATTCCATGCTCGCTTTATAATAACTCATCGTTGAATTGATTCTTGCAACATAGCCTTCATGCTGATACCCATAAATATTATATTTACCATTATTCTTCATAATACCATCGATTAAGAAATCTGTGCCGCCTCTGGCCTGGGCCCCCTTGATAAGATCAATAAATAAATTTTTATTCATTAAAAAAATCCCCATAGAAACTTTTGCCTTTGGCGTAATGGTTGAAGCAATGGCAATATCAGTCACCAGACCATTATCAGCTGTCTGTAGAATAGCTCCTCCAGTGAAATCTTCTTTATCTTTGACGTTGTAAACCATCGTAATATCCGCTCCAGTATTTTGGTGAAAACGGAGTACTTCCTCATAATGCATATTATAAATGACGCTACTTCCAGCAATTAATACCATTTGCTGTGCGCTATGTTCAAGGTAGTCTAAATGATAATGAAAGCTTTGTATATCACCATCTCTCATATCATTTACACTTTCCGCTGGCGGCAAATAACAAAGCCCATCCTGCTTGCGCGCCAAATCCCAATCTTTTCCAGAACGTAGGTGATCCATAATCGAGCGAGATTTTTTTGGTAATAGCACCCCCACGTTTTGAATGTTAGAATTCACCATACTAGATAACGCAAAATCAATTAATCTATATCTGCCTGCAAACGGGATCGATGAGAGCGTACGATTGCTAGCTATTTCTTTTATTGCATTTTCATTTTCTTGAAGATTTATAATTCCCATTACTGTTTTCAATATAAATAACCCTCCTGATAGAAGTATAACAATATTTTTTAACCAACTTGTTTTCCTGTTGCTGCCTCTGCTACAACCATGTCGCCCTCAGGAACCACAATAATAGAACCGTTGTCCAAACCAACTTTTGCCCCAGCGCAAATTTCACAATTTTGACCAACGACCGCTTTGTCAACGTAAGCATTTTTACCAATTGTAGTAAATGGCATTACCACAGAATTGACTACTTTTGCCCCCTTTTCAATCCTTACTCCAGAAAAAATCACGGAATTTTCCACTTCACCAAAAACAATAGCACCTTCACTAATCAGTGAACTACTCACTTTTGCATCTTTCGCAATGAAATGTGGTGGCATAGCTGGGTTAACGGCAAACACTCGCCAGTCTGGATCATGTAAATCAAGTTCTGGTTTATCTTTTAACAAGTCCATATTTGCTTCCCATAAGCTATTAATAGTACCCACATCTTTCCAGTAACCATCAAAGGAGTAAGCAAACATTTTAGCATCTGCATTTAACATCTTCGGAATAATATTTTTGCCAAAATCACGGCTGGATAAGCTATCTTTCGCATCCTCTTCTAGATAAGATTTCAAGAAGCTCCAGTTAAATACATAAATACCCATAGAAGCTAAATTGCTGATCGGCTTTGCTGGCTTTTCTTGGAATTCGGTAATCCGTCCATTTTTTGCTGTATTCATAATTCCAAAGCGTGGCGCTTCTTCCCATGGAACCTCAATAACGCCAATCGTAGCTTCAGCCTTTTGCATTTTATGGTACTCAATCATCCAAGAGTAATCCATCGTGTAAATATGGTCGCCAGAAAGAATCAACACATACTCTGGTTCAACCATTTCAATAAAGTTAATGTTTTGATAAATTGCATCTGCAGTTCCTTTATACCACTCAGCACCTTTTTCACGCGCATACGGTGGTAAAATAAAAACCCCACCATCTTTCCGGTCTAAATCCCACGCTCCACCGTTACCAATATAGTTATGCAAAGCTAATGGTTGATACTGCGTTAAGATTCCCACAGTATTAATCCCAGAATTACGACAATTACTCAAAGGAAAATCAATAATACGATACTTTCCCCCAAACGGTACTGCTGGTTTTGCAGTCTTTTTTGTAAGTGCACCCAATCTACTACCTTGTCCGCCTGCTAGTATCATTGCTAAACATTCTGTTCTTCTCATACAAATTCCCCCCGGCTATTGTTTTTATACCAACTGCATTTTATAAGATATACTGCTGCAATCGTTAATCTAAACAGGTATTGTCAATTACAAGCAATACTGCACCGCATAATGTTACGACAAATCCACATAATCAAATGTATATGTTTACCTTTCAAGAAATATAACTAAAACTAAGGAATTTATTTTATGTTTTTTATTACGTACTATTTTTCATCATGAACTAATATTATGAGCTTTTTCGCCCCAACAAAATAGTCGGAAAATTCTAACACGGAATTTTAAGAAGATTCTTAATTTTATTCGACTTTTTTCTACAAAAACCACTATAGAACAAAACAAGGCTAGCCTAAGCCGCCTTGTTTTTTATTTGCCATCTTCTCAATGCATCCATATATTTATTTGTTAATTCTTCCAGGCTTACACCATCTGCAGCGGCATCTTCCGGTGTAATGGTAATAATGACTTGGTTATCATAATAAATTGTAAGGTTCGTTCCATCGCTATCTAAAATATATTTACTACTAGAGTAATCTGGCACTTTCGTAATATTGTATAAACTCCCAGCAGTTAGGTAAGCGCGATATAATGGACCTGTTTTTTCTTGTGCTACCTTTATTTCTGGAAGTGACCAATCGCCATCGACAACTTTTGCAGCCTTATCAGTTTCTACCTCAACAACAGTAGGTCTGATATTATTATTAGCTAAATACTTCTTCGCCAGCTTTATTCTTTCCATAGCCTCGGGATGGTCAGAGAACAAATCATTTTTTTGCGAAGGATTTAGTTCGTATAACTTTGTTAACCCCATCAGCATTCCATATTGATTATACCCTGCTTTCACAGATAATTCATAACCCAATCGATCCGCTTCACGTTCATCACTTCTGCTATACCCTGCTGAAATAGCATTCAGTGCGACTGCCTGTAATTCAAACCCTTTGCTCCCAAGTGTTGCCCCCATTAGGACTGCCATTCCTAAACTTTTTTCAAGTTGCCCCATCGAATGACGCTTTACGACGTGTCCCACTTCATGACCGATAATTCCGGCTAATTCATCGTCCGTCGGCATTAAATCAATCAACCCTTTGTAAACGTAAACAAAACCACCCGGTGCTGCCATTGCATTGACTTCATCAACATCAAGCACCTTAAAACTATAGGGCAATCCTTGTCTATCACAAACTCCCACAATATTCATGCCAATTTTATTAATACGTTCTTGCAAAACAGGATCATCAACCAATTTGTATCGTTCTTCTATCTGTTTTGCGATCCCTTCGCCCATTGAAATTTCCTGCTTTGTACTAATAATCCCAGCATGTGCAATTGGTAAGATGAAACAATTTATCAAAAATAGGTAAATTATAATACCTGCTATTCGATTTATCTGTAACAATTATGTTTCACCCTTCCTCTACTGATTATATTCCTCATGAAAACTTTTTTCCCTGCTAAAAAAACATAAGTTTTTACTTTCATTTATTTTTATTTTAAAATAACTAAATTTTACGAAACATTACACTTTGTGCACCGTTTTCGTTTATCTTTGCACAGTTCTAGCCCACGCGAAAATTTACTTTTATTGGATAATGTTAAAGAAAATTCTTTTATTAGTTGTTCGCCAAATTCTCTCAATATTTCTTCTTTTCCTGCTTTTAATTCTAACTCAATTTCCAAAATTGGAATTTCATTTTTATTGCCAGTAATGACACCTTTATCCATTGCAACCTCGATCTTATCATCACCGATGGTTAAAATAACGAGTTCACGCACAAAATCGGTTTGCACAAGGGGAATCAATTGTTCATTTTCTAATTGCTTTATTATATTTTGATCAACTGCTGTTTGATTAAATACAGCCAGATTGGCTTCACCATTTTCTACCTTGATATTCCACTCCATCCGTTTATGCAGGCCATCAACAACACAGCCGCCCCCTTTGATCGTCGCAACCCATTGGTGATTTTCTTTGCGTACGCGGTAAGCCAAACGCGCTTTATGCAGTAGTCCATCTACCGTATCAAAGTAATTGGCTGCAAGCAGTATCCTTTCATACCCACTGGCCTCCGGCATTGTTTTTAGTTTATGAATTAAAGCCTCCCAAACCGTTTCATCTGTTACTTGTAACTTCAATTCTACTTCGCTATTTTCTTGCATTATTTTTCTCCCAACTTTCTACCATTAACTTCTATTTGCTATCGTTTTACAACACTTATTCTGAATGAAATTTACGATTGATAGAATCGTTATAAATCTCTAGATTTAGATATTTTAGCTAAAAATTTTTAATATCCTGCAATCTATGTTTACTAATTTTATTATTTCTTTAAGTTTAAGGGGCAACTATTACCTTTTATCTCCTTTTTGATTTTATGTGCAATATATTTATCATACAATAAAAAATTTTTATTGCATTATTTATTTTGTCGATTTATAATAGTGCTCATTAAAGGAATATTTCTTTTAATATTCCTTTAATGATTTAATCCGTGTATAGAGCAAAAAACGTAAAGGAGATTTTTTTATGGTTTTAACTGGTGCTTTAATTGTCGTCCTTACTTTAATCGCAATTGCCAAACGTTATGAAACTCGTATGGTTTTATGTGTTGCGGGACTTTTTATGGCAATCATTGGCGGCAACCCTCTTGGCGCAATGACTGCCTTTGAGAAGACGATGGTAAATCCCGGATTAGTTACTACAATTTGCAGTGTTATGGGTTTTTCGTTTGTGATGAAATATACCCAATGCGATGCAAATTTAGTACAATTACTGGCTGGTGGCTTAGAAAAATGCAAATTCATTTTAGTTCCGGGTGCAATTTTAATCACTTGGATATTAAATATTGCTTTATCTAGTACTGCGGGTACTTGTGCCGCTGTTGGTGCTGTTCTTATTCCTACAATGATTCGTTCTGGTATCCATCCTGCAATGGCTGGAGCTTGTATTTTAACGGCTTGTATTTCTAATCCATTGAATCCAGGTTTTCCCCATGCAATTTTTGTGGCAAACCTGGCGCATATCGATACGATGGAAGTGATTTCTAGTTATACGATTCCACTGCTCATTGTCTCTGGCATCATCGTAATCACAATGACAATCCAAGCAATTTTACGAAAAGAAGGTGTTGATGAAACGCGCGCTACAAAGGCAATTCATGAAGTAAACACCGAGACTTCAAAAATCAATCTAATCAAGGCTACGATTCCAGTTATTCCTTTAATTATTTTAGTCCTTGCCATCCCGCAAATTGCTATTTTACCTAAAATATCGATTCCTCAGGCAATGATGATTGGGGCACTCTTAGGCTTTATCGTACATAGAAAAAATCCGCAAGAAATTACGAAAGAATTTTTTAATGGCTTAGGCAATGCTTACGGCAGTATTATTGGGATTATTATCGCTGCTGGTGTATTTACCTATGGTATGGAAAGTATCGGACTAACTTCAGCTTTAATTGATTTAATGAAAAACAGTCAAGACTTAGCTAAATATGCAGCTTGTATCGGCCCAGCAGTCATTGCCATAATCAGTGGTTCCGGTGATGCTGCATCTCTTGCTTTTAATGGTGCTGTTACACCTCATGCACAATTATTTGGCATGACAATCACCGACTTAGGTTCACTTTCCACTCTTTCCGGTACACTTGGACGCGCAATGTCTCCAGTTGCTGGCGGCACCATTATTTGCGCAACGTTAGCCGGCGTAAATCCAATGGATATCGCAAAACGTACTGCACCCGGTCTACTTATTAGTTTAATTGCACTGCTTATTATGTTTAGTGTACGTTAACATTTTAAATAAATCACTCACATAAAGGGGTCTTAATCATGAATTCAGATATAAAAATTGCTGCACTTGCAAAATTACTTGAAGAAAAAACAATTACCCGTCGTCGCGATTTTCATCGCCATCCTGAAACTGGCTGGACGGAGTTTAGAACTGCCTCTATTGTAATTGAAACTTTAATAGAGCTTGGCTATGATGTGAAATTTGGCAATGACGTAATTGATGAAGCGAATATGATGGGAGTACCAAGTACAGAGATTCTTGAAGAAAACATGGCTCGCGCAATTGCCCAAGGTGCCAATCCTGATCTAGTTGCAAAAATGACTGGTGGTAAAACTGGCGTTATCGGTACAATGAAATTCGCAAAACCAGGTCCAACCGTTGCACTTCGTTTTGATATGGATTGTAATGATGTATTCGAAGCAACCAATGAAAACCATCGTCCAGCCAAAGAAGGTTTTGCTTCGATAAATCCCGGCTGTATGCACGCTTGTGGACACGATGGCCATACTTCCGCCGGACTTGCGATTGCCGAAATTTTATCAGTATTAAAAGGTCAGCTTGCTGGCACAATTAAATTTATTTTTCAGCCTGCCGAAGAAGGTGTTCGCGGGGCAAAAGCCATGCTGGCAAAAGGCGCCGTTGATGATGTTGATTTTTTTCTTGCTGCACATCTCATGATGCCAAAAGTAGGCTACTTAGCTTATGATGTACAAGGCTTCCTTGCAACCAGTAAATTTGATGCAACATTTATTGGTGTACCCGCCCATGCTGGTGCAGCACCAGAGGTTGGTAAAAATTCACTTCTGGCTGCTGCAACTGCCGCGATTAATTTGCAGGCAATTCCCCGCCACAGTGATGGTATTTCCCGCGTAAATGTTGGCGTACTAAATGCGGGGACTGGTCGAAACGTCATTCCTGCCAATGCCGTCATCAAAGTAGAAACACGTGGAGCAACGAGCAAAATCAACGAATACATCTATGAATGTGCCGAAAAAATCATTAAGGGCTCTGCGGCTATGTACGACAATAAGGTTACCATCAGCCAAATGGGTGGTGCCGCCAGCGGAAGCAACTCACCAAAGCTTACCGAGACAATTGGCAATATTGCTGCGCGCATCGGCATTTTCAATCAATATGAGGCCTTAAGTAATATCGGTGGTAGTGAAGATAGTTCTTACTTCATGGAAAAAGTCCAGAAAAATGGCGGCCAGGCAGCCTATATGGTTATTGGCGCTTCATTAACCGCAGTCAATCACAATCTTTACTTTGATTTTGATGAACATGCTTTAACTCTAGAATCACAGTTAATTGCAACGATTGCTAGTGATTTATTAACGAAATAATGAATACCTAGAGCGGGTAATATTAGATAGTATTGCCTGCTCGATAGTTAAGCTAGCTTTAGAACAAAAACACAGAATTTTCTGTACATTGGAGAGTGTAAAATGAATAAAAAAATATCTATAAGTATTGCAGCATTAATCCTTTCGACAACAAATACTATCTTTGCAGCGGAAAATCCTTTCAGTGATGTACCAACAGATCATTGGTCATTTCAAGCCGTTGCAGAGCTAGCAAAAGACGGCGTTATCGAAGGCTATGGCGATGGCAGTTTTCGCGGAGATGCCCATATAACACGCTATGAAATGGCTCAAATGGTTGCGAAGGCAATGGCTAAATCTAACGTTAGTACGATTGACAAAGCAAAAATTGACAAATTATCCGCAGAATATGCAACTGAATTAGACAACTTAGGTGTACGGGTAAGTGATTTAGAGAAAAAGACCGATAATATTAAAATAAGTGGCTATGGCTATCTTAGAACACAAAGCCAAACGCAAACAGGCAAACCAGATACTTCACTGAGCAGAGCTTACCTAGAGCCTCTAATAAAAGCTAAAGTAAATGAAAATTGGGATGCTGTAGGGCAGTTCACAATAACCAAAGATTTAAAGACAGGCGCAGACTCTGATGGTGATTTTATTGTAAAAGGAATCAGTGCAAATGGGAAATTATTCGGTACAGATGTGAAACTAGGTAGATTTGAACAATATTCGCAAAATTTAGTAGTCTATCATGAGTACACGACTGGTGCAGAATTCAATTTTGGCAATGCATTGAAAACACGCATCACACTTGGTCAAGTTTCCGATCCAATGAAGCTCATGGGGGAAACAAAAGAAAATGTATTTTATAAAGCAGCCGAATTTAACTATAAGTTAAATAAAACAACCAACTTGAATGCGGCTTATTTTGATTTAGATGGTGGAGAGTTAGAAAAGACACGTGGTACTAAAAATCCACATATTTATACGGCTGGTTTTGATACACGCTTTAATAAAAATTGGAGTTTTACAGGGCTATATCTAAAATCCAGCAGTGATATTTCAAATAACAAAAGGGTTGAAGATACTGGATACTTAGCAACTATTGATTATAAAGGTGCGAAACTTAATCAACCAGGTTCTTTTGGCATTTATTTGAAATATATACAACTTCCACAATTAACACAGATTTGCACTGATGTATATCATCAAGATAACTATAAAGGCTTTGAATTAGGAACGATGTATATGTTAGCCCCAAATATGAGAGGACATTTGCGTTACTATAAAGGAAAACATGTAGATGATAGTAATAAAGAAAAAACTTTAGTTCGTGCAGAAGTTCGTTTTTTCTTTTAAAGTTTCATAAAGAATCCCGTAACCACAAGTTTTAAACTATCCGTGGTTACGGGATTCTTTTGCCTAGTCGCAGAAGCCTCTTTCTTAAAATTGATTAATTTGTCTTAATTGATATTTTTTGGTTGGTCTGCCACGACTTGCAAATGCTTCTTCACCGATACATTCGACTAAACCTACCTCTAATAAACCTTTCATTATTCGCCTGACATTACGATCGGTGACTTCAAGCTGAACAGCAAGCGACGCAGACGTGAAATTTTCCCAATTCATTTTTTTGATAATAGCAACAATTTTTTGATATGTCTTAATTCCTACATTTGCTGCTGCTAATTGTTGTAGTAAATCTTTATCCTCGGTAGAGGCATTGTATCTCAATTCTTTTTCCTGCCCGACAGCTTCAATAATCCGCCCATCATCATCAATTATCACGACACCTTTATTGCCGATGCTTTTCCCCTGATTGACGGCGCGATACGCATTTAATTGCGCTGTGAAGACGGTTGTCCCAAAGCCAATTCCCGCAACAATATCTGTATCCAAGGCTACGCTAATCTCATCAATCGTATCTTGCAAAACAGGAACATGCTGCTCAAGTAAACCACGCGAACTAAAAATTTCATAGCGTCCATTGCCCTTTTCCGATAAATAGCCATTAATGCTTTGACTTAATTTAAGCAAGCGCTCTTTAATCCTGAGTTCTAGCATTTGCAATTTATAAGAATCGCCAGCTTTTTCAATCGCTTTTTCAAAGTTACTTATTTCAATAATTTCTAAGCCAACTTGACTATTCTTAAAATACAAGCCGTTTAGTTTTTCCATTAGTACATTTATCGCTTGACGAATCGAGGTGGTACTTGCCATCAAACGCCGCACCGGCAAATGGTACTTTTCCAAGGCCATATGAACGGCATGCAATGTAGTAACGACCCCATCAATCTCACCTGACTGCCAACGGTGTACATGTTCTTGGACAATGGTTTCTAAATCAAATGGAATATCATATTCATAAAAATCGACCATTTTTTTTGCTACATTTAATTCTTCAACCGATTCCTTATTCGTAAAAATATCAGATTTTGGACAATCCATGGAAATTCGAATCGCTGTAGATTCTTTTTCACAAGCCATTTCCAAGATAACCTTAAATATTTCATTTCCAGTTATCCCACAAAAAACTGCATTCTCGCCTTTTCCCAAATACGTTTTTGCCACAGTATAGGGATTCGGCCCAGAAAAAATCCAGCCAGCTACTTTGTTTTTATTTTTTATTAAAATTTCGGGAATTTCGGCAATATCCTCATAAGGAAAAGCAATCCACTCGACTGTCTCCACCCCTGGCATCGCCTTAGCCACGTTAATAATCCGTTCAATCGGTCCTATGTATGAACTAATGACTCCAATTTTTTGCACAACAATACTCCTTAAAACCTAGGTGCTTTGACAAAAACAGAACTTCACCTATCTATTTCTCCGCAAAGTACTCGCGATCTAATATTCCTAATATAACTAAAGATTCGTACTCGCCCGTTTCACTGAGGATGGTTTCTCTAATCAAACCTTCTCTAACAAAGCCTTCCGATTCATAAAGATGAAGCGCCCTAGCGTTATGCTCTTTACAATCCAGCCAACCTCGATGGAATTTCAGATCATCAAAGGCCCAAGATTTCAACATTTTCAAAGCCTCTCTACCATACCCTTGTCCTTTGACATCCATAATAATACGCGTAAATTCGATTTCTTTAAATGGATTATCTAAACCTGCAATCATCAAAAAGCCAATCTTTTCTTTTCCATCTATTGTTTCTACGATTAAATGAATGGCATTCTTGCTATTTAATGTTTCTCGATGCTGCTCAACTGGATAGGGTATCACAAATTGCGCATTTTCCTTGGTGAATTCTACCTGCATAATATATTCTAAATCTGTTTCATTTGCTTGCCGAAACCTAAGTCTGCCAAACTCCTTAACGATATCATTCATTTTATTACCTCTTTCCGTAAGGATCAGGGACACTTTTTTAAGCCTGTCGATCCTTTATGTTCTCTATTTTAGTCTATTTTGACTAAAAATATAAAAATCCTGCTAGAGACTGTTACAAAATACCCATCTGCGTTGTTACTCCTGCGATCACTCGTTCAACGTACTACATAGTACGCCCTTGCTCGCGTTCTCGCCCTGCCTAGCATTTGGTCATCTTGTAACAGTCTCTTAAATTTTAAGGTTTCCCCATATTTTTCTTCTTTTTCTATAATTTTTTTCGCTCAGCAAATCTATTTTGTAGTATAATCATTAAGTGTAAAATATCGTTATGGAGGATATACTTTGCTTAATTATTTTAATATGCATTGGGTTGCAGCACTTGAGCTTTTATGGATACCTTTCTGTATTCAACTCGTTGCTTTTGTTATTGGACTATTACTCAATCGACTCATCAACAAAAGTCTACACAGCAAGCTTGATAACAATCCTGAAACCTTCTCGTATTTATTTACCAACGCCGTTAGAGGGTTACCAATCGCTTGGTGCTCTGGTATTGGTTTGTACTTAACGATCACTACGATTAATATGCCATCACGTTTACAGGATTTTCTATCGAACATCTTACTCGGTGTTATCTTGTTTACGATTACACGCGTAATTGCTCGTACCTTGGTGGGCATGATTGACATGCATACGCAAAAAAGCGATAGTAATCTACCAAAGACTTCGCTACTTACCAATATCGTCAACATTGCAATTTATGCGATTGGTATTCTCATCATCTTGCAATCTTATGGCATCTCCATCACTCCGATTATTACAGCACTCGGGGTCGGCGGTATGGCTGTGGCTCTTGGTTTGCAAGAAACACTTGCCAATATATTTTCCGGCTTACATTTGATCTTATCTAAGCAAATTCGTTTGGGCGATTTTATCAAACTAAGTTCTGGCGAGGAAGGCTGTGTCACAGACATTACTTGGCGGTTTACGACGATACAATCAACCTCTAAAAATGTGATCGTTGTCCCAAATCAAAAGATTGCTTCGTCTATTTTAACCAATTACAATATGCCGCAACAGGAAATCTCAATTTCTATTCCTGTTGGCGTGAGCTATGATAGTGATTTAGATCAAGTAGAACGTGTAACACTAGAGGTGGCCAATGAAGTCATGCAAAAATTCGATGGCGGTTTAGAATCCAAGCCGTCTGTTAGTTTTCATACCTTTGCCGAATCAAGTATCAAATTTAATGTAACACTCCATTCTAGTCAGTTCTTAAACCAATATCCACTAAAACATGAATTTATCAAAGCCTTAACCAGACGCTATCGTGAAGAAGGCATTGAAATTCCTTATCCAATTTATAACGTGGTCACAAAATACCGAGAAAACAGATCTAATTCATAGGATAAAAAAACTACTGTAATTCTTTCAGTAGTTCTTTTACTGCCCATACAAGTAACTTAAAAATAAAATTGAAAATACTATGAAAAATAAATATTTTATTTAAAAAAAGCAGTTACATTCCCACTTTTTCACGGTTTATGCGATTTCGCAATAAAATACTATATCTTGTGCCCTATTGACTATTTCGAAGCATATATAGTACAATTTTTGAGAAGTTCTTTTTGGGAACGAGGAAAATGATAGAAAAAATATAGAAAAGAAGATGTGAATATGATTGAAAATATAAAAAAACGTAATGGTGATATTGTTGCTTTCGATGTCGATAAAATCAAAGAGGCGATTCATAAAGCTAATCTAGAATCAACGGATGATACGATGACCCCAAAAGAATTAACGATCTTAGCTAATAAAGTCGTGAAAACTTTTGACCAGTCAGATACTCCTACTGTAGAACAAATTCAAGATATTGTTGAAAAAACTTTGATTGTATCGAATTGTGCCAGCACAGCAAAAGCCTACATACTATATCGCGCTGAGCATGCAAAAATTCGTCAATCGGAAGTTGATTTAATGGATATTTACAATGAATTAACCTTCCAGAATGCCAAGGATGCTGATATCAAACGTGAAAATGCCAACATTGATGCCGATACCGCAATGGGCACGATGCTAAAATACGGTTCTGAAGGTTCAAAATATTTTATTGACCATTATATTTTGCCAAAAGATATTGCCGCAGCCCATATCAATGGGGATATTCATATCCATGATAAAGACTTCTACATGTTAACAGAGACTTGTTGCCAAATCGATTTATTGAAATTATTCAAAGGCGGTTTTTCCACTGGTCATGGTTACTTACGTGAACCAAACAGTATCCAAAGTTATTCCGCTTTAGCTTGTATCGCTATTCAAGCGAATCAAAATGAAATGCATGGTGGACAGGCCGTTCCTAACTTTGATTACTCACTGGCACCCGGTATTGCCAAAACATTCAAAAGAGAATATTTCAAAGCTCTAGTAAACTACTTTGTGATTCGTTTTGATATGCCAAAAGCTGATGCAATCGCTTTAGCAAAAACGATTGCTACTGATCTTCCGCTGACGATTACCATGAGCAATGCCCCGAAATATGGCGATGCTTTGACAGCTTACTTACCTAAGCATCAACAAGAAAATGGCTTCCAATCAATCAGTGTCGAACAAACGAGAGCGGCACATGCCTATACCGTTGAAACTGCGACTAGCGAAACAGATCGCTCTACCTATCAAGCAATGGAAGCATTTATCCATAATTTAAATACCATGAACTCCCGTGCTGGTGCGCAAGTACCGTTTAGCTCGATCAACTACGGTACGGATACTTCACCAGAAGCGAGAATGTTAATCAAAAATCTTTTACTTGCAACTGAAGCTGGGCTTGGTGGTGGCGAAACACCAATCTTCCCAGTACAAATTTTCAAAGTAAAAGATGGCATCAACTATAATGAAGGTGAGCCAAACTATGATTTATTTAAATTGGCAATGCACACTTCAGCAAAACGTCTATTTCCTAACTTTAGTTTTATTGATGCGCCATTCAATATTCAATATTACAAGGAAGGTGACTACGATACTGAGGTCGCCTACATGGGTTGTCGTACCCGCGTAATGGGGAATGTTCATGACTCTGAGCATGAAACAACTTGCGGCAGAGGTAATTTGAGTTTCACAACGATCAACTTACCTCGTTTAGCGATTGAAGCCAAAGGCGATATTAGCAAGTTCTATGAAGGTCTTGATCAGTTTATTGAACTCGTTATTCGCCAACTCTTGCATCGTTTCAAAATCCAATGCACAAAAAAAGGACGCAATTATCCTTTCTTAATGGGGCAAAATATTTGGATTAACTCCGATCACATCGGTCCAGATGATAGCATCGCTGAAGTTTTAAAACATGGTAGTTTAAGTATGGGCTTCATCGGTCTTGCCGAAACATTAAAAGCTTTGACTGGCAAACATCATGGCGAAAGTGAAGAAAGTCAAAAACTAGGTCTTGAAATTATCGGTTACATGCGTAAACGCATGGATGACGAAGCGGAAAAAACCGGTTTAAATTTCTCCTTATTGGCAACACCTGCGGAAGGGTTAAGTGGTAGATTCGTAAAAATCGACCAAAAGCTCTACGGTACTATTCCTGGTGTAACAGACCGCGATTACTATACAAATTCCTTCCATGTCCCAGTATATTTTCCAATCAAAGCACATAAGAAGATAGCAATCGAAGCACCATATCATAATTTTACAAATGCTGGTCATATTAGCTATGTTGAACTCGATGGCGATACCTGCAAAAATTTGGCAGCTTTTGAAGCCATCATTCGCTGCATGAAGGACAATGGCATCGGCTATGGCTCTGTGAATCACCCTGTTGACCGCGATCCAATTTGTGGCTTCAATGGCATTATCGATAACGAATGTCCCAAATGTCATCGCAGCGAAGAAATCGACGAACCAAAATTTGAACGTATTCGTAGAATCACCGGTTATCTTGTTGGAACAACAGATCGTTGGAACAACGCCAAACGTGCGGAAGAAAAGGATAGAGTAAAACATGGCTTACAAGCTTAAAATTTCTGGCACCGTCGATGAATCAATTGTCGACGGTCAAGGTATTCGTTATACAATTTTTACCCAAGGGTGTCCACATAGGTGCGAAGGTTGTCACAATCCCCACACCCATGAGTTTCAGGCGGGAAAAGAAGTCGATATCCAGGATATTTTTACAGAGATTTGCGAAAATCCACTTTTAAAAGGCGTTACCTTTAGTGGTGGCGAACCTTTTTGCCAGCCAGAACCGTTAATAGAACTGGCAAAATTAATCCATACACGTAAACTAGATATCACAACCTATACCGGCTATACATTGGAAGAATTGCAGACTAACGACAATCCTCTAATTGACGAGTTACTGAAACAAACCGATGTTCTCATCGATGGAAAATTCGTCAATGCAGATCGTGACCTTACGCTCACCTTCCGTGGCAGTCGAAACCAGCGCATAATTGATATGAATGCGACGCGTAAGAATGGTAACATCACCCTATTAGATTTAACATAATTAATTTTTGGAGAACAATCTATAGAGAACTCCTGTCAAACTTGTGGACTTGGTAGGAGTTCTCTTCGCTTTATGGGAAATAAAGTAATTATTCTATCCGTTGTTCTAGGTCTCCGGCAAGCCTGGTTCGGGGCATTATTTGAAAAAAATATAAAAAAAGGAATATGTTGACAAACAAATACATTGATGTTATATTTACATCAGATGGCTGATTAGTGCAATAGCTGAAGGTCAAATAAGTTGGTATTTCCAACTTATTTGACCTTCAGTTTTTTTTATAATGAATTGCTAAGCTAAGGGGAACAGACATTCACAAATATTTCAAAAGGTGTCTTACGTTATAACTGCGACATAGCAAAATGTTAAAATCACCATTTCTTCACTATTGGTATGGAAAATCATCATTTTCATAGGAGGAGATCATTATGTGCTAACTAATTTTTGTGTTCAGCTAGAAAATCAAAGCTTATGTCTATTTGGGGAAATGATGCCTAATTCAGATAGGTAGGAGAAATGTGGGTTAAATAAAAAGGAGTGAATTTCTATGAAAAAGATGTTTAGTCTATTAATTGGTTTAAGTGTTGTCTTAAATTTAGCCAATCCCCAGGTTTTTGCAGAACAAAGTACAATTGAACAGGGCACGAATCATTTGTATACAACGGTCAATGGTCATAAGTATTATATGGGGGCACTTCCGCCATCAGCCGAGAGAATCAAATCATTTCCAAAGGCTCCGACGATTACTTCATTAAAAGCTCTTCCATCAGTGGTAGACCTATCTGCCAATTTTCCTAGTCCCGGTGATCAAGGGCAGCAAGGTAGTTGCGTAGCCTGGGCGACTGCTTATGATTACAAAACATTTCAGGAAAAATTGGAATATAACTGGAACATTACTACCACGAATCACCAATTTAGTCCCGCATATGTTTATAATCAGATAAATGGAGGCACGGATGGTGGAGCTTATATTGACGATGCCTTAAATTTAATAAAAAGCCAAGGAGTAGATACTTTGGCAGTGTTTCCATATAATGATTCTAATTATACAAAGCAGCCTAACAGTAGTCAAAAACAAGCTGCTGCTCCATATAAGGCTTTAAGCTGGGGAACACTTGGTGCAGGAGATGCTAACGCTATAAAGAGCCATTTAGCTGCTGGTGATGGCGTTGTCGTGGCAATACCTGTGTATCCTGACTTTGATAATATTTCCGCATCGAATCCTGTATATGATACTACTAGCGGAACCTTAAGAGGATGGCACGCTATTAGCTTGATAGGCTATGATGACTCGAAAGGTGCCTTTAAGTTTATAAATTCTTGGGGGAAAAGTTGGGGGCTTAATGGGTATGGATATATTTCCTACAACTTAATTAAGCAATTGAAAACAATTGGTTATGTTATGGTGGATGCACGTTAATTCAAAAGTATAAATGTTTAAATAAAAGTACACAATTATTGCAACGTGAAAACTGCGCAAAATTGTGTACTTTTAAAAATTGCAAAGGAAATAGGAGTAATGAGTAAAATTTTGTAATTCATTAATTTTCAATGCACAGCATTTAAACAAGATACTGTGCATTGAAGATTAATGAAATAGACAGTGTTTAAACAAACTATTGTGTTTAACGGAGTAAGCTGCTGATAAATATTCAAAAATACAGATAGGAGTGAACTAGTATGCCAGCCAATAACTGTTTCAGGATTTTATCATTTATTTTAACCATATTGTTCGTATATTTATTGCAAGGTCCAATTGGTCAAGCAACGGCAAAGAACAATGTCTCACTGCGACTAGTAGATGTGAATATGAATCCTATTGCCCACGTCAGACTGACTGCTTGGAGAACGAATGCCTTTTCTCCCCAAAAATCAGCTTATACCGGCTTAGATGGTATAACCTCATTAAACTTACCGCCCGGACAATATTATTTTACCGGAGATATAACGAAATTAAAGAACAGAGCACCTTATATTGACGGACTGAACAATTTGAATACTACAACGTTATATTTTATCTCTAAACCGTTTAGTATTAGTGATAACATAGAGTTTATTGCTCTTAAGATTGATAGTGCAAACTATATCAATTTAGTCGATATTGCTGGAGTAAAAGGGTTTCAAGTACACATCAGCCAAAGTGATTTAGGAATCGAGACAAATGTCTGTCTAAACGCCAATCATAACTGGCTAAAGTTATATCTTCCAACTAGGATGCAGTATACAATTCAAAAGATAGATGGAATTTTGCATATGCAGTGGCCTATATATGCAGCGCCTGGGTTACAATTTACTTTTTCGCCTTAAATAAATGTGATTAATCGCTAGATTGTGCCTAATGATTCTAATGAACTTGCAGGAGAGAGTTTTTCTAGGTGATACAAGGGGGGTAAATTTTGAAACATAAAGCGCTTACTTCCATATTGCAGATAGCACTTTTCACGTTTATGTCGTTTTTTTTTATGACCATTGGATATGCTGAAGATTCCTCAAATCCACTCAATTATGATTTAAGTACCGACGGAACAGTTGCAATTGTACCGCTCAATATTACTACAGTGGATGCAGCAAAGGACTTTGTCCTGCAGTTACAGAATAGTAATATTCTACATATTTCAGCTATAGTATATGCTCCTTCCTCGTTACCGCCTTACATGATTTTGTCAGGTAACCAGTCAGATTTACAAGAGGCGATGAAAATACTGCAAAAGCTTTTACCTAAACAAATGCCTACCTACCTTATTATCATATCTGCCAGTCTGCGCGAGCTAACACAATCAGTTTCCCACTATATTGGTCTAAATCCTATACCCTCTATCATTGGAAAATCCACTATTAATTGGGGCACCAACTCTAGTGAACAGCAAAGCCATACAAGCACCCAATTGGAGGCTAATTACACAGATCTTTTATCAGCAAATGAAGCACTAAACAAGAGTAAAGTTTTGGTAGCGAGCGAAGTATATACTCCCAATGGTATAAAAGCGCAGATCTCCAATGTAAAAAGTGTTCCTATCTTCAGTACTGACAGCCAAGGTAACGTTGAAACACAATTTCAAAACCTCGAAACGAGTATTTCAGTAACTCCAGCAGTTGTTAACTACAATGAGAATAAGCCGGAAGAAAGTATCATCCGTGTTGATGTAGAAGTCAAAGTTAGCATTATTTCTGGTAATTCAACCTTCAAAAGCGTATCGGCGCCAGAGTATAGTGTCAAAACGATGACAACGGTACGAATGTTGCCTGCTGATAATCAGGGTTATGTAATTGGTTCATTTATTACCGATAGTGACACAAAAAGCACATCTGGTGTTCCTATCTTGGGTAAGCTACCACTTTTAAAATATCTGTTCTCGCAAGAACACATAGATAAGCAGCGTAATACTGCTATACTGACGCTTGCTGTACGACTGTTGCCAATGAACTCCCCACACGCATAGGAGGTGTTTTTTTGGTTTTACATGCATCGCTTACTCAACAGACTGGAGCTAAAAATCTAAAAAGCTGACCTCTGTTTAATACAGAAATCAGCTTTTTAGTGTTTAACGCTCTTTTTTTATATTATCCCTGAGATAAGGTGTCGACTTTAAAAATGTCGATAGGCTTATTTTACTACCATCACTGGGCATTTTGCTTGCTCAACCAAGTGTTGGCTTACACTGCCAAGTAATACACCTTTTACGACGCCAAGGCCACGACTACCCATAACAATCAAATCACTGTTCTCATTCGCCGCAACATCTAAGATAACAACAGCTGGTGATCCAGTTTCTGAAAAACCTTCGGCTTTAATATTTGCTGGAACTTTCTCCA
>JARBTT010000139.1 GCA_029240055.1 Anaerosinus sp. | reverse complement strand
CCAGCAATATCTTTTGCAATTCCGTTTACAAGTTGCTGTAAATATGTTAGAAACTACAAATATAAATATTACAGAAATTTCTTATTCTTGCGGTTTTAAGGATACGCCGACATTTTGCAAACATTTTAAAAAATTCTACTGTGATACACCTTTTCGCTACCGTAAAAAAAAGCACACTGCACTTGAAATGTCAAAAAAAGCTTAACAAAAAGATACTTCGATTATGATTTTCTTTACCGAATAACCCCTATTAATCAGGACAATGCCTCATCCTTAAAATATCTGTAAGAATCATTCTTGGGACCTTTTAAAGATGAGGCTATTAGTTTCTAAAACTTACGGAATTTATCGCAGAAATTGACGAGTATATGGACTACTATAATAAGCATCGACACCAGTGGAATCTAAAAAAGATGACTCCCGTAAAGTACAGGAATCATCTTCTTCAAAATCTTATATATCGCTTTTTATAATATCCTTGAAAAAGGCCCAATTTCATGATAAACAATCATGAAATTGGGCCTTTTCTTTAGGCAAATTCAATCGTTAATGATATTAGTGATTATCAACGATTGCTGCTTTACCTTGTTCACCAGTACGGATTTTCACCGCATTTTCTACATCGTAAACAAAGATTTTACCATCACCAATATTGCCAGTGCAGCAGGCTTTTTTTGCCGCTTCCAATACTACTTCTACTGGAACCTCACAAATAACAATTTCCACTTTTATTTTCGGGTTAAGAGTCACTTCTACCGCTTTGCCACGATAAACCTCTTTATGACCTTTCGACAAGCCACAACCATACACATGACTTACTGTCATACCAGTAACGCCAATTACATTCATTGCTTCTTTTAAATCTTCTAGTTTTTCTGGGCGAGTTATAATATCCACTTTAGTAATTTTGCACATAAGAAAACTCCTCCTAAATGATTAATCTTTTCATTGACATCTTAGCCTCTATACTAGGCAAAGGTTACCCTCTTCTGCCATAAATAAAATAAGAAGCTCATCTAAACAGTATTGAATTATAATACTACTTAGATAAGCCTCTTCGCTCATATGAACAAAAACCGTTCACTTTTTTATAAAATTACATTTAATTGTAACATTTATTAGAATAAATATAGCATTTATAGCCCCAAAATGCAAGCCCCTGTACATTTTTAATATAAAACTACTCGAAAAAATAGAGCTGGGAGAGAAACTCCCGCCCCTCTAGATTTATATAGTGCTCGGAACAATCGGTTGATTCGCCGTTTGTTCTAGCGCATTTTCTTTCGCTTCTTGAGGAATTTCAATAGGACTGACTTGATTAAAGTTTGAATAATCACAATCCATCGTGACTTTCGCATTACTAAATAAGCTTTTTAACTGCGCTTTTTCTTTCTCAGGAATTGCTGATTGATTAAGTATTGCTAAAACACTTTTTTGCGTTGCATCAGATAAATCAACTTTTAAATGCGTTACCATATTTGTGTTTTTATCAACATTGATGATATAGCTGATCTCACCCAATGAATTAAAGATGGTTTCGGTAAAAGCTATATAATCTTTATATTCTTTACCACTTTGTTTTAAAATATCCATGGTCATCTCTTTTAAAACTTTATTATCCATTGTCACCGTCATTACTTTTTCCGTATCAGTTTCGCCAGAAACTACTGCTTTTTTGATTAACTTCATACAGGTTGCCACATCGTCAGCAGGAACATTTTTTTTATTTATGTACGGCAAAGTTTGTTTGACCCATTTGCCATCCGTTTCTGTATAACTGATTAGTTGATTATCGACCTGCTCCATATACTGCGATATATTACTTTTTACCGAACGATGTGCCGTATCCATCATCGCAAATTGCAAATCATTTTTATACCGCATCGGATTGACTTCAATATCACTGCTATTATTTACTGTAACATTCATTAATGAAGTTTGAATATTAATTGCAATATCAGCATGATAATTTTCTAGTGCTAACATTTTTTCATATACAGCTTTCATGTTTTGTGTTGCATCAACTTCCGTTACGCTTGCAGCTGCAGATACAGTACTTGAAAAAGCTGCTATACTGATCGAGACTACAAATAACACAACCGACATGATCTTTTTCATAACTTTCATACTCTACCTCCTCCAAAATAAATTACTAAATTCGCTATAGATCATCAATCCCTTTTACACCTAGGCAAAATCACCCTTGTATAGAGATTTCCCCATAACAAATACAATCCTAATTATAAATAACTTGCTTCGTATTTAGCAACTATTTTTTCTACATATTTCCTTGCTTGCTTGACAATATTCATTCTAGTAGTATCATATGAATTAGCAACTTATTCTCAGGGCGGGGTGTGATTCCCTACCGGCGGTATTCTAGTAATAGAGAGTCCGCAAGCGTTTCTTTTTTAAGAAAGTCAGCAGAACTGGTGCAATGCCAGTACCGACAGTGATAGTCTGGATGAAAGAGAGTAAAGCAGTAACCAAATATTTTGGCTCGTCTGTTTTTCGCGTCCTGATTCTGGTAAGTTCAATTAAATTTTGGGAGGAATTCTACCATGAATCAAAGTTTATTAACTCAATTTGGCACTCCAATCGAGCGTACAGAACAAGCAATCGAAGCTTTCAAAGTCGGCAAAGGAGTTATTGTTGTCGACGATGAAAATCGTGAAAATGAAGGCGATATTATCTTTGCAGCGCAGCATTTAACCGTGGAACAGACTGCACAGCTAATCCGCGATTGTAGCGGAATTGTTTGTCTTTGCCTGCCAGAACGTAAATTAGAAGAACTTGGTCTTCCTATGATGGTGGAAAATAACACCAGTGCTTATGGCACTGGCTTTACGGTAACTATTGAAGCCGCAGTTGGTGTTACTACTGGAGTCTCCGCCGCAGATCGTACAACGACAATCAAAGCAGCCATTGCTGATGGTGCAAAACCAAGTGATTTAAATCGACCAGGCCATGTTTTCCCACTTCGCGCGAAAGATGGCGGCGTACTGGTTCGCGATGGTCATACAGAGGCAAGTGTTGACATTGCCCGTATGGCAGAACTAAAACCCTATGGCGTTCTTTGTGAAATCACGAATCCTGATGGAACGATGACTAGACTTCCAGGCCTTGTTACGTACGCGAAAGATCATGATATGACGCTTGTTAGTATCAATGATATCATAGAATATAGAAAAACAACCGGTAAATAAATAAGCGAACATAAAGAAATAAAACCTCACGATCTATTTTGCTAGATACGCGAGGTTTTATTTCTTTTCATTTATTTTATAATCTGTACAAGATTTTCTTTCGACAAGGAATGAATCGCTGAACGAGTTGTCTTATAGCCAAATACACCTACACTCATTGGTACATAGCCATTTTTAATACCGAGTTCCGCTGCTAGCGTTTTACCTTCTTCTGTATCAAACATACATTTTAAAGAATAGTTCCAACAAGCACCAATTCCCATTTTATCTGCTACAAGCATCATATTACCAAAAGTTGCATGTGCTGCATTTTGTGTTTCTTCATCATCGGTTTTACCTGAAATAATAATTAACGTCGGCGCATTAAACAAGAAATTTAAATTTTCTTCATTATATAATAGTTCCAACTTTTCTTTGCCGTTTTGGAAAAACAATTTACTGCAAAGTTCGTTAATTTTATTTAAAATTTCTACATTTTGAATTATAGTAAAGTTCCATTCTTGATTATTAATCATATTCGATACAAACTTACCAGCTTCAATAATATCAGTTAATTCACTATCGCTAATTTGTTTCGTATCAAAATTACGTGAATTGCGTCTCATTAAACCATTTCTTAATAATTCGTTCATACATACGCTCCGTTCCCAGTCCAATATAATACCTATATTATACTCTAAGATGAAAAATAAAAAAACTTTTATTTTTTAATCTTTCCAAATTTTCTACATCGTTTGAGAAGAAAAACACTTCTACGCAATCACAAATGGATCAATACTTAGCTGATGGAGATCTACCAGCTGGCTAATAAAAAGAATTTTATTATAAAAACACCCGCTATCCGATATATGGATGCGGGTGTTTTTGTGTCAACTTATCAACACGATTGTTTATAAAATTGTTGATAAGAACAACGTCATACTAATTGCTACGACGGATGCTACACAAGTTGCTAGTGTATAAGATTTTAATGCACCAACAACGGATAAGCCGAAATATTCTTTAACAATCCAGAAACCTGAATCCGTAACATGTGAGAAACAGATTGCACCAGAACCAACCGCAAGTGCAACGATTGCTGGATCAAGACCAGGATGCTGCGCCAAAACTGGAGTTACGATACCAACCGCTGTCATCATAGCAACGGTTGCTGAACCAACAGCAAAACGCATAATTGCAGCAACAAGCCAAGCAAGTACGAGCGGGCTTAAAGGAAGGCTTGCAAGAACTTTACCAAGTTCTACGCCGAGACCACTATCAAGCAATACGCGATTAAATGCACCACCTGCACCGATAACAAGTAAGATACCAGCAACAGGACCAAAGCATTCATCCGTAAATTTCAAAATATCTTTCATACCAAAGCCACGAGCAAGACCAAGTGACCAATACGCAAAGAACGCAGAAATAAGAAGTGCAGTAATCGGATTACCAATAAAGTTTACCAATGGTGCCATACCAGAAGTTTTTAAAGCGCTTAAATCAAAGATGGTTTTTGCAACCATGATAATCATTGGTAATAATACAGTGAATAACGTGATCATGAAACCAGGTAACTTATCATCAGAAACACGTTCTTCTTCTGGTTTATTAAGTGCAGGTAAATTCACTTCGATATTGCCTTTGATAAATTTCGACCAAATAGGACCACCAATCACTGCTGCTGGGATACAAACAAGCATACCAAGCATAATTACTTTACCAATGTCAGCATTTAAAGATTGTGCAATTGCCATAGCCGCTGGATGTGGTGGTAACATACAGTGAACGATTTGAAGCGATACCCCCATTGGAATACCGATTGCTACGATAGACATTCCCGTCGCTCTAGCAACACTGATAACAAGTGGAATTAATAGTACGAAACCAACTTGGAAAAACACTGGAATCCCAGTAATAAAACCTACAACCATCATTGCCCAGCTTGCACGTTCTTTACCAAGCGCATTGATGAGTGTTCTTGCAAGGCGTTCTGCGCCGCCTGAAGTTTCAAGCATTTTGCCTAAGATACTACCTAGACCAAGAACAGTCGCTAGGAAACCGAGCGTACTACCCATGCCGGCTTCAATGGAAGCAGTAATTTTAACTAGAGGCATACCTGTCATAATTCCAACAAACATACACGCAATAATTAAACTAATGAATGCATGTAACCGAACTTTCATGATAAGAAAAACAACTAATGCGATTGCCATAAATAACGTCAATACTAAAAATGTAGTAGTGTCCACTTAACTTATCCCCCTTATATTGTCTAAATTCTTTTCTCTTTACTTTTCACCAAGCATATTAATATAATTTTTTACTGTTTCAAACATTGTCTGACGGCTTGCTTTTAGCATCGTTTCAAAACGTGTATTCTTTTCCGTATGATCTACTAAGAATTCTCGTGCTGCCCGAACAGCCCCCGTTGAGATTTCCGTATTTACATTGATTTTACGAACGCCTAAAGAAACTGCCTTTTTGATCGCCGCATCAGGAATACCAGAACAACCATGTAGTACCACTGGTACACTGATTGCTGCACTAATTTCTCCTAGTCGATCAAAATCGAGTTCAGGAATTCCTTTATAAATGCCATGGGCATTACCAATGGCAACTGCGAGTGCATCAATCCCTGTACCGTTAGCATATTGCACCGCCGCACTTACACTTGTATAGCCTTTTTCCATTTCAAAGCCTGGTTCACAACTACCATCTTCATTGTTCATGTAGCCAAGTTCACCCTCGACACTTACCCCTACAGCATGTGCGATTTCAACAATTTTCTTTGTATTCGCAATATTTTGCTCTAATGGAAGATATGAACCATCATACATAACCGAAGTAAAACCACAACGAATTGCGCGCATGACTGTAGAAAACTCTTTGGCATGGTCTAGATGAAGTACAACTGGAATATCGCTAGGAGCACAAATTTTTCGTACAATCGTTGCGATGACTTCGATTGGAGCATGGCTTAAATAGCCTTCCCCAAATGAAAGAATCACCGGTTGATTCAATTCTTGTGATGCCTGGGCAACAGCAAGTATAGATTCTAAATTATAAACATTAAAAGCCCCAATTGCACGCTCTTGTTCTGCTGCGTATTTTAAAATTGTTTTAAGATTAACAAGCATCGTTTCTTCCTGCTTTCTTATTTGTCGTTTAACATATCAACAACTTCACGAAGTGTAGTTACCGCACCAACATTTCCCGGGAAAATAATGTATGGTAAATTAGGGAATTTACTTTCTGCACCTGTTTGCCATACTGGAATACCAGGTTTTACTTGTCCCATAACATTGGCTTTTTTAACAGCAAGACCTTTTGTACCAACATCACTAGAAGTAATACCGCCTTTTGCGATTAAGAAGCTTGGTTTAACGCCAAGTCTTGATACAATACTCGTAATTGCTTCAGAAATTTTAACGGATACTTTCAAAGATTCTTCTTGGCTACCAACATCTAATCTTTCACGACCAGTAAATACCGTTACAGTTTGACCATTTTTGATACATTCTTCCGTTGTACTTATAATACGATTTAATTCTTCCGTCAATTTTTGTGGTTCAAGTACCAACATGTGATTGAATTCGATGAATTTTACATACTCACATTTTTGTAGTTCTGCTAATTGCTCTGTCGTTTTCTTTACGTGAGAACCGACAATCACAAGGCCACCATTTTTATTATCTTTTGCAACAAGCTCTGATTTTTGCAGTAAGCCTTTATTGCTCACGCCACCAATTACTTTTGTAAAAGCAGCTGCTGTTCTAAACATGAAGTTTTTACCTTGCGCCATCGCTTCAATAAGGGCAATTGAAAATACCTTAAC
>JARBTT010000012.1 GCA_029240055.1 Anaerosinus sp. | reverse complement strand
CGTTTCGAGACAGTTGATATAACTAGATCTGTTAGTTCAATCAGCGCAAAAAAACATCGATTTACATTTTCCACCCTGCTTAGTTGCAAAACAATAGAAACTAAGAAGGAAATATTATTCATTTATAGAAGTTCTATAAGTAATATAGAAACATTATAAAGGTGGGATATCATGTATAATATTTTGCTTGGTGGAGCAGCTGGACAGGGTGTCGATACAACAGGAAGCATTTTAGAAAAGCTTTTGAAACAAGCAGGTTATCAGGTGTTTTCCATGAAAGATGTAATGTCACGTGTAAGGGGCGGTCATAATTTTACGCTGATTCGTTTTGGCCCTGAAAAAATTGATTCCCATAGCTATAACTTAGATGGAATCGTAGCATTTAATGAAGAAACAATCGAAGTACACAAGGATAAATTAAAATCGAATGGTTTTATTCTTTGTGATGCATCCTTTGCTGTAGAAGGCCCAAACATAACTAAAATTGCGATGAATGAAATGGCAAAAACAATCGGAAATCCGAAAGTGGTGGGCAGTATTGCTATTGGTGCACTTTTAAAAAGCTTTGGTGAGGACTTGCAGCATATTAAGGCTGTATATCAGCATTCTGTAAAATCGGAATATTTAGACCAGAATATTGAAGCTGTAAAGCAAGGCTTTGACAGTGTTATAAAACACCATGAACATCAGGTAAGTGTTTATGCGAAATGGATGCTTCTTACAGGGAATCAAGCAATTGGACTTGGTGCAATTGCAGCTGGCTTGAAATTTTATTCGGCATATCCGATGTCACCATCTACTTCGATTATGGAATATTTAGCCGAAAAAATGACGGAAGCTGGAATCGTGGTCGAACAGGCTGAAGATGAAATTGCGGCAATCAATATGGCCATTGGTGCTTCTTTTGCCGGAGCGAAAGCGATGACGGGTACGTCTGGCGGTGGTTTTTCACTTATGGTTGAAGCACTGGGCTTATCTGGAATTGCCGAAATACCACTGGTAGTTGCTAACATCCAACGCCCAGGCCCGGCGACGGGACTGCCGACGCGAACGGAACAAAGCGATTTGAGTTTTATGGTCTCTGCATCTCAGGGAGAATTTCCGCGCATGGTCATCGCTATTAAAAATCATGAGGAGGCTTTCTATCAAACGATTCGTGCATTTAATATGGCTGAAAAATATCAGATTCCAGTGATGATTTTGAGTGATCAATACTTGGCGGATTCTTCAGCGGTAGTAGAACCGTTTGATGCCAATAAAATCAAACTTTATCAAGCGCCTGAACCGTTATTTGAGGGTGAATATCTTCGTTATAAGCTTACGGAAGATGGTATTTCACCACGGCTTATTCCGGGAACGAATCGTGGCTTTGTCGCAGCCGATAGTGATGAACACGATGAGCATGGCAAGATTATTGAATGTGCCGATATGCGTATTAAACAAATGGATAAAAGATTTTTGAAATTAAAAAAACTTGAACTTGAATTGCAAGAACCAGAGTTTGTTGGTGTAGCTAATTATGATACATTGTTGATTGGCTGGGGATCCACGTATGGCCCCATTAAAGAAGCGATTCAGTTATTACATGAGACATCTGGCAAAAAAATTGCCGCTTTACTATTTGGTGATGTGTACCCATTGCCAACAAAGGTTTTGAAGGAAAAAGTCAAACAAGCAAAAGTTGTTATAAATGTTGAGCAAAATGCAACGGGACAGTTAGCTAGACTTATTCGAGAAACAACAAGTATTGCCTGTACTGCAAGTATACTGAAATACGATGGTCGGCAAATATCAGGGGAAGAAATCGTTGCCGCAGTATTGAAGGAGGTAGCAAAATGAGGGACACGTCTAAAGAATTTTGCATGTATGAAACCGCTTGGTGTCCAGGATGTGGTAACTTCAGCATTATTAAATGTTTAAAACAGGCATTGGAAGAACTGAATAAAGATCCTCATGAAGTTTTATTGATGGCGGGTATCGGACAAGCGGCAAAAACACCGCAATACCTGCAAGCAAATAGTTTTTCGGGTCTTCATGGTAGAGCTTTGCCAGCGGCTATTGCAGCAAAAATCGCCAATCAAAATCTGACGGTTGTGGTCAATACTGGTGAAGGTGATTCATATGGTGAGGGCGGCAATCATTTTATTCATAATATGAGAAGAAATGTTGATATTTCACATTTTGTTCATGATAACCAGATTTATGGCTTAACGAAAGGACAAGCTTCGCCGACTTCTTCGGAAGGATTTGTGACAGGGGTACAGACCGAAGGCAGTATGAATACACCGTTCAATCCGTTGATGATGGCAATTGCTGCTGGTGCTGGATTTGTGGCTCGATCCTTTAGTGGTGATCCTGTGCAACTGGTCGATCTTATGAAAAAAGCGATTTTGTATAAAGGCTATGCTTTGGTAGATATTTTGCAGCCCTGCGTCACTTTCAACAAAATCAATACCTTTGCTTATTATAAAAAACGGGCTTACCATTTAGATGAAAGTTATAATCCATACGATAAAATGGCAGCCATTCAAAAAGCATTGGAATTTGGTGACAAAATTCCAACGGGGATTATCTATCAAGAAGAAAAAGCCACTTTTCATGATAAAAACAAAGTTTTGGCATCAGGAATTCCTTTACGGGAACAAAAGCAAGATCATTCTTTGATTGAAAAATATGCACAAGAATTTGTCTAAAAAGAATGCATGTTAAAAGCAGGTAACTTTGCAGTATCAGTGCTGTAATTTTATAAATCTAAATCTATTAAATAATTTGTTATATAGCTTTTCATGGTTAATAAATTGGGAAATTATAGAATCTGGCAGTGCGAAAATAGCGATTGATTTACATGAAGCGGTAGCAAAATTTAAAGTTTAATCAAATAGATAGAAAAGGCCCGGAAAGCAATTTAGGTTGCTTTCTTGGTCTTTTCTTATTTTGTAGACTATAGTTCCTATTTATTAGGTGAAGCGTTGTTAAAAGATTGAAAGAAATAGTGCTAGGGTGTAGAATGATAATGAAATTATATAAAATAATGAAAAAATAGTAAATGCTAGGGGAGACGTAGTATGAGATTGGATCGTATTAGGACTAAATTTTTAATTGTATTAATACCTTTGTTCTTAGTTAGTTTTATTATGCTATCAAGCGTAAGTTACTATGTTGCAAATCGTGCACTCATGGAAAGTTCTGTAGAAACGGCAAAAGCTGCTAGTGACAAATTCTCTACACAAATCAAAGATATTATAGAAGAAAAAATGATACGTCTAGATGATTTATCAAGAGATGATGTGTTGATTAGCGCAGATGATAGTAGTAAAGTTACATTAATGCAGGCGACGTTAAAAGAAGTAAAAGGATTTGATTCTTTATTACTTACCGATAATAAAGGTGCTGGTATCAATTCAAAAGGTCAACACTTGAACCGCGCAGATAGAGAATATATTCAGCAAGTGATAAAAACGAAAAAACCTTATGTATCAGAAGCATTAGCTTCAGGAACGAGTGGAAATCTAATCGTCTCCTTGGCTGAGCCGATCCTTAGAAATGGAGAATTAAAAGGGATTATCGTAGGAACGGTCAGCTTAGAAAAACTGTCAGGGGTATTAGAAAATGTGAAATTTAAAGAGTCTGGTTATGGGTATATTGTGGATAGTACAGGGATTGTCGTTGCCCATAATAAAAGACCAGAGTTGATCAATAAATTAAATATAAGTGAGAAGACTGTAAATCCAGAATTAAAAACCAAGAATCTAGAACTAGATGAACGGCTCATCACGGCATTTAAAAGTGTGAGTACAAGTGGGAAACAAACGGAAAATATTTTTTATACGAGTACGGCAGGAGGAGCAGAATCTGCTGTTTTAACGCCGATAGATTTAGATGGTAGAAGATGGGTTATGGTAGTGACTGCGCCGAAACAAGAGCTGACAGCCGCCATCAATCAGTTAGCAAAATGGATGGGTGGATTATCTGTGATTGCAATTCTGATCGCAATCATCGTAATATTTATGTTTAGTAAAAATATTGCCCAAAAAGTAATTATGATCCGTGATGAATCGGTGGCGTTAAATCAAGGCGATTTAAGGGAACGTGTCATTGATATTCATTCCGAAGATGAAATTGGTCAGCTGTCCAAAGGCTTTATCGGGATGCGCCAGACGCTAAATCAATTAATCACTACGGTGCAAACCAAGGCAAATCAAGTTACTGAGTCTAGTAATCAATTAAAAGAAAGTGCCAATCAATCCGCAATAGCGTCTACTCATGTTGCAGAGTCAATTACCGATATCGCAGCGGGGGCAGATCGTCAATTCAGTGCGGTGAATGAAGTAAATACGATTGCTAAAGAAATCTCTAGTTCAGCAAGTGATATTTCTAGAAAAGCTAGTGGCATCGTCGAAGTGGTAAAAACTACAACAAAACATGCTGAACAAGGCCGGTTTTCCATTGCGAAGGCTGTGACACAAATGCAGCAAGTGAGTCAAGGTTCTGAAGCAATTCAAACTGCAGTAATGGACCTAGAAAAAGGTTCACAAGAAATTGGCAATATTGTAGAACTCATTTCAAGCATTGCTGGGCAAACTAATTTATTGGCGCTCAATGCAGCAATTGAAGCGGCCCGAGCTGGAGAGGCAGGACGTGGTTTTGCCGTTGTAGCAGAGGAAGTAAGAAAGCTCGCCGAAGAATCGAACCAATCCTCACAGAAAATTGGCGAGCTGGTAAAACGTAATCAGATCGGGATGGAACAGGCCGTTAACGCAAGTAAAACGGGCACAGAAAGTATCAATTTAGGTATGGAAGCAGTTAGCTCTGCCGATGAGACCTTTAAAAGTATCGTTAGTGCAATTGAACAGCTCGCGCAAGAAATCAATACAGTTGCCGAAGCTATCAATCATATGTCGGCAGGCAGTGCGACCATGTTGAATTCGATAAATGCAATTGATCAAGTAGCAAAAGCAAATACCTCAGAAGTGCAAGATGTCTCCGCTGCGACGGAAGAACAATCGGCTTCTATGGAAGAAATTGCAGCAGCAAGTCAAAACTTAGCAAACTTAGCTATGGAATTACAAGAGGCCATTTCTACTTTTAGAGTGTAAGCAAACGATATCATTGTTCGTTACGAAAAATTTTAGGATGAATAATTGTAAAAAAATAGAACAGGTCTAACTAAGCTAAAAACTTAGTTAGACCTGTTTTTGTTGACGATAGAGGCTGTGGCTCTTATAGACTCAGAACGTGGCTTTTATTTTGGCGAGTTAGGGCTGTTTCTTTGCCGCTGTTTTTTTATCTCTGGGTCTCGGAGAAGGTTGTTCCTCTAATAACTTAGTACCAAAGACAACCACTTCATCTTCAGGAGAATATTCATCGACATAAAGCAATTCGCGGCTAACTTCTTTGTTGTCGATACTTTTAATACGATAAGAGGATACAATATAACCAGTTAAGCCGTCTTCTTGAATGATTGTTTTACCAGCTGGTAAATTTGGATCATATTTGGTTACCGTATGATATTCAAGAGTTTTATCAACATTAGCGGTTATTGAAATTGATTCTTTGCTCAGATTGCTTGCACTACCCAAGATAACTACAGTTAAAGTTCCGTTAGAAATCTGGGCAATTACATAAGCATTTTTGCTTAAAGTGTTCTTAAATTTGAAATCAAGTAAATTGTCAGCAACTGTTGCATCTAAACCAATGGGAACATAACCGAGTGGATGAAAATGTGGTGTTCGTTCAATTGGTTTCATGTCAGCAAGTAATATCGAGTTATATAATGTACTGCTTACTTGACAGACTCCACCGCCGATATCAGGCACGGTTTTACCTTCAATAATAACTGGAGCTTCTTTAAAACCAGCCTGAGCAATGCGCAGTCCAGTCAAATCGTTGAATGAGATAAGTTGATCTGGTTTTAACAGTAAATGATTGATACTATTGGCGGCGATTCGAATGTTTTCACTGCGATTAGTATTAAACTGATCAAAATTTGAACTGTATACGGCTAATACGGTATCAATTTCTGCTAAATCTGCTTTGGTTACCTTAGGCACTGACGTTTCGATAGGCAATTCAAGCGAAATTGGCACATTTAATGCTGATAACTTTTGGGTTAAGTCGCTAAATAAGTCAGCATTGTTTACTTTTTGACCAACAATTTCTGGAATGATGGAAATTGTTCCATTGTTGAAGTCAACGGAAGCATCTTTAGTTTCACTTGCTGTCTCAAGACTAATTTGCCAAATAATTGCTTTTAGCTTTACTGGATCATATGTAAGGTCATAGGGTAACGTGATACCGTGGTGGGCACTTTCTAAACGTTCCCACAGGCGGTGTAATATATTGTCTCTACGACCAATCAGGTAAGCTTTTTGGGCGGTTTGTTCAAACTCTATATGCAAGTCAATATCATCTGGCATGATGTTCCAGAATTTATCCTTGTAAGTGATTCGAATAATCGGTTTTTTACCGAGTTTATTTTGAAATGCTTGCTCAAGCTTGGCTGTTGCTTCTTGTACAGTGTGCCCGCCAATCGGAATATCTTCAACAGTAACCCCATAAAAAATACGATCAGAAACAGATAAGGCCATACTAAGACTGATGAGAATAATAGAAGAAAACAAAATAATAATCGTAGAAAATACAAGGCACATTTTTACACTTTGTGAAAGTCCTTTAAAGATACTTCATTCCTCCTTTCAATGTAATAAGACCAAAAGAACATAAAACCCCTGCATTAGCAGGGGTTTTATTATTACCAAAATGTTGGCATTTTATTATTGAATATTCATAGAAAGTTCAACGAATTTATTTGCTAATTTTGCTTTTTGTAACACTTCTTCAGTGATGTCTGCGCCAGCTTCAACGATAACGATCCCATTATCAGTTGTAATGCGACGACTAGCTTTTTTACCAAGCAAGAAGCGACGATGCCTATCATCAGCGACTTTATCAGCTTGTTGTTTGGCAGCAGCTACTTTAGGGTCAGCCGCTGGTTCTTCCGCTTTTGTTTCTACTTTAGGCGTAGGCTCAGGTTTCACTTCTGCTTTAGGAACTTCCGCTTCAACCTTAGGAGCTTCGACTTTGATCTCAGCAGATTTTACTTCTTCTTTTGGAACTTCTACTTGAGGTACAGGTTTTACTTCAGGCGTAGAAGATATAGTTTTGGTTGATTTTTGTACATCGCTAAGGTTTCTTTCAGGAACTTCACTATCGATAATCGTAACTTGTTTACCAAAAACAGATACTTGCTCTGCAGAAACTTCGGTTACTTCGCCTACTGGAGTAGTAATTTCACATTTTGCAATGCTACCATTGTCATCAACAATGATTTCATTCACAATACCATGAATGCTACCAGACTTGGTAATTGCTTTTGTAGCAATTACTTTGATGTTGGCAGTAAGTAATGGTTCAAATTCAGTAGCTTCATCTATGGATAGAATGCTTTCGCTACTTGTAATAGTAATAGCATCATCGCCAATGGCTATTACGGACGTATATGGTAATATTTTAACGCCACGATACCAATCTTCATCTTCAATAACTAAAGCAGTAATCATTCCTTTTGCAGCGTCGATTACCAATGATTTACTGATACCTAACTCTTTACCCTCAGTAATACTTATGATTGGTAATCCTAAAATATGTACACTTTTTTTCATGTATAATCCCCCTAAAATTGAATTTATAAGTTTTGTGTGCGCCAATTTTGAAACTCGGTTTCGATTTCGCTAAATGCTTTTTGCGAAATATCTTTAAATGGTGTACGAGTGATATTGCGTCTAAGCAAAGCGTTTTTTACAATACGCAAATACGCAATGTTATTAATAAACTCTTGTCTTAGCTCGTTATTATGAACTAATGCTGGTAATTTAAGAGCCTTATTATATATTACAATGGCATCGTCATATAAGCCAGTATTTTTGTAAATATTACCGATTTCTATGACAATAAATGGAGCATAATCGTTAGTTTGGTATAATTTTAGTGCTTTTTTAAAGGCATAAAGTGCAGAATCTTGTTCATTATTATCCCTTTGATTCAAGGCATAATCCAATAAATCATCTAACTTTTCTAGCTTTGCAACGTGATTGACGATGGCAAGTTTTTTTTGCTTTTTGGCCTCTGCAATTAAATCAATGACCTTCGTCTCGTGTTGTGTTTCTTTCGGTGGGACTGGAGCAAACAGCTGAAATTCTCGGTCATTTTTCACCAAGTACAATGGTACTTTATTGGGAAGCTGCGTGGGCTGGATGGATTCAATTGCTGTCGTTGCTGTTGCTAGGGCAATATTGAGGCTTGCTTTCTGTTTTGATGGAACAACAAAGGTTGCAGGTTCTGATTTTAGACTGGGTCCAATCAACTTCAATTCCGTTAGGAGAGGCTTTGGATTAGGTTTTGCAATTTCTGTGATTTTTATTTCTGATTTATCTGATTTATTTAAAGCTATAGTTGGTTCAGCCACGCTATCCTCTTCGAGAACCAAATTGTTGATTGTCTGTTGATTTAAAGTTAGTTTTGCGTTATAACGTGCGATAAAATACGAGGACAGGATTGTAATGCCTAAAATCATAGGCAAGTGGTATTGAGCGAAATGGACGGTAATGATTGGCAAGGAAAAATTAATCACGAGTGCACAGAATGCACATAATATCAAAGGCTTAATATTTAATGAAAGTCCTAGGTAATTCATTATTTTAAACGCAAAAAAAATACTGAGTACGATGGACAAGAATGTAATTGCAATATAATCCACTTTAAACATCACCATAACTATACAAAATAATTTATCTTATTTTGTCCTATCTTCGACGGTCTTTACAAAAATCCTGTAAATTTTACAAGATTTTTTTAATAATATTTTAAAATTAAAGGACTTTTGGACTATGGGCAGATTTGATTTGGTATCTAAGGGGAGTATGAGGTATAATAAAACCTATCAGATAGGTAAGTATGTTCGGAAAGAGGTTTGACGTATGTTGTTTGAGAAACAAGCGACAATTAGGCATGAAAGTGGCGTTCATGCCCGGGTTGCAGCAATGATTGTGCAAAAATCAATGGATATTTATCAGAAGTATAGATGTAGGATGCAACTGAGAACTAAAAATAGTGGACGCTTTGAAATACAAGGACTCATGCCGATTGTTGCTTTAAAGATTGCTCAGGGTGAAAATGTTTGGGTGTCGGCAGAAGGTGGCAAAGCCGAACAAGCAGTAGAAGCTATGGTCGTATTTCTTGAAGGTGATTTTACGGTACATACGCCAAATGAAATGCGTGAGGTTGACCAATTATTACATGAAAATGCCTTTACAGCGGAACAGATCTTTTCCAGTATGGCAAATGGCCTAATTGTTACTAATCAACATGATATTATCACGGTTTGCAATCCAGCTGCGGCGAGAATTATTGGTATTCACGAATCAACTGCGATTGGTAAAAATGTAGAAGATGTAGTGCCAAATACACGCTTGAATGTTGTGAATAAAACTGGTAAGGGCGAAATAGCATCGCGGCAAATGATGGGGCAGGCCTTGACCGTAACCAATCGCACGCCAATTATTATTGATGGTGAAGTTCGGGGTGCAATTGCTGTTTTTGAAGATATTTCAGCGCTTGAAAAGATAAAATGGGAGTTCTATGAAGTCAAAGAACTCCAAGAACGTTTACAATTGATTTTAGAGTCGGTACAAGATGGTATCTGCGTTGTCAGTAAAACCGGTGAAGTGATTTATGTGAATCCTTCCTATTTAAGAATTGTCAAACGGCAGCGGGAGCAAGTTCTTGGCACGAATGTATATGAGGTTGCCTCGCAGGGCACGCGTTGCACGGTTCTTAAAACAGGGAAACCAGCGTTCAACAGCTTTAGTAAGAAACGTGATGGTACCATGGTGGTTGCTAATGTTAATCCAATCATGGTCGATGGTGAAATCTCTGGAGTTGTCTCGGTTATTAAGAATATCACTGAAGTGCAAAATTTGTTAGAAAAGCTTAGTACGATGTCAGCAAAAGCGGAATATTTTGAACAAGAGTTACTTAGAACGAAAAAAACTAATAAGGCGTTTGAACATTATATTGGCTCAAGTGGCCGTATTCTAGATTTACTAGCGATGGCAACCAAAGCAGCCAAAAGTACGGCAACTGTTTTGATTCGTGGTGAAAGTGGCACGGGTAAAGAACTTGTTGCCGAAGGAATTCATTACGCCAGCAGTCGGTCAAAAGGACCATTTATCCGGGTCAATTGTGGGGCAATTCCTTCGGCGCTCTTAGAAAGTGAATTGTTTGGTCATGAGAAGGGTGCTTTCACCGGTGCACTAAAACGAAAACTTGGTAAGTTTGAACTTGCGAATAATGGCACGATATTTTTAGATGAAATTGGTGAGATGGATAAAAATATGCAGGTAAAATTATTGCGCGCCTTACAACAAAAAGAATTTGATCGAGTGGGCGGCGAGACGACCATTAAAGTGGATGTGCGCATTATAGCAGCGACGAATCGTCCATTAGAAGAAATGGTTCGTCAAGAGACTTTTCGGGATGATTTATATTACCGTTTAAATGTAATTCCGCTATGTTTACCACCACTTCGTGAACGTGTGGAAGATATTCCACTGTTAACAGAACATTTTATTAAAAAATTAAGTGAGCAAGCGGGGAAAAAAATAAAAGGAATTACCTCGGAAGCACTGGGGGTTTTAATGGCTTATAAATGGCCAGGTAATGTGCGGGAATTAGAGAATATTATTGAGCGTGTGATTACCCTAATGGATGCAGATTATATTTCTATTGAACAGTTGCCTTCCTATATTACGGGAGAAATCGTGATGAAGGAAGTGAAAAGTTTTGAGTGTGGGGCGGTCCTTCCTTGGGAAGAGTATGAGAAACAAATTATTAGTAATGCACTTAAACGATGTGGTAGCTTCAATGCTGCGAGCAAAATGTTGAAACTTACGCATAAAACAGTTGCAACCAAAGCAAAAAAATATGGACTCGTATAAATGCCACTAGTAAAAAATATCAACACCTAGTAAAAAATATCAGCGTAATGAGCAAAATTGATACTTTTTACTAGGTGTTGTTTGATTTAAGTATGATAATATAAATAATACTAATCATATATGTGTACGATCTTAAGTGTTTTTGGCCGAAATATTAAAAAAGTATGTAATAAATCACGAATGTGCTGCGAAAAATGACGAAAATGGAAAGTTGGCACAACGCTTGCATGTTATTAAAAGTGTAGTTGTACATTTTAAGTTTTTCAATTTATCTTATAAATTTAAAAAAAATAGTAAATAATACATGGTGTTATTTATAATGTATAACGGCCTAGTTTAATTTTAAAAAATTTAAAATATTAAAATTTGAATGGAGAGATTATTATTATGGAAGCAAAAGTAGTTATCGCAAATAAAGCAGGTATTCATGCAAGACCAGCATCAATGTTAGTACAATCAGCAACTAAATTCCAAAGTAAAATCAAATTAGCTGCAAAAGGTAAAACAATTGATGCAAAAAGCATACTTATGATCATGAGTCTTGGACTCGTAAAAGGTACTGAAGTTGTTATTAGTGCAGAAGGTGCAGATGCAGACGCAGCTGTAAAAGCAATAAAAGATTTAGTGGAATCAAAATTCGGCGAAGAATAAGGAGGACTCACAAGTATGCCAAAAGTATTACGAGGTAAAGGTGTTATTGCTGGAATTGCTATTGGCAAAATTATGCTTGTAAGTCAAAATATCGACGGTTATCTTGCTGCATATCAAGCAGGCGATGTACAAGCAGAAATTGAAAAAGCAAGTGACGCTTTAAAAGCGGTTGCAGAAATATTACAAGGCAATGTAAAAACTTTAAAAGAAAAAGATATGCCAGAACAAGCTGGCATTATGGAAGCGCATCGTATGATGGCGCAAGATCCAATGATGGAAGAATCCATCATGGCAAAAGTGCAAGAAGGCACTAATGCGCCACGTGCTGTCCTTGCGGCAAGTGAAGAATCTGCAACATTGTTTGAAAATATGGATGATGCTTATTTTCGGGAACGCGCTGTAGATATTCGTGATGTAGGTAGACGTATTGCAAAATATATCTTAGGTGTAAAAGAACCAGAACTTGGTGATGAAGCAGTTATCCTTTGTGGTAATGAAATTGAGCCGTCGGTTATCGCCAATATCCCTACGGAAAAAATTCAAGGGGTTATTCTAGGTCAAGGAAGTACGACTTGTCATGCTGTAATTATTGCGAAAGCAAGAGCAATCGCAACGGTTGTTGGTCTTGGCGAAAAAGTAGCAGGTATCGCTGATGGCGTAAGCGTTTTACTTGATGGTGAAACTGGTGAAATCGTGATGGAACCAACGGATGAAATCATTGCAAATTACCAAGAGAAACTCCAAAAACAACATGAGCTAAAAGCATATTATGCAAAACTTGCACCACTTCCAGCGGAAACTACGGATGGTGTACGCGTGCAATTAGCGGCAAACATCGGTGGACATACGGACATGGATAGTGCATTATCCTATGGTTGTGAAGGTGTAGGCCTATTTAGAACTGAATTTGTTTTCATGGGTAGAGAAGATATCCCTACCGAAGAAGATCAGTATAAAGCTTATAAAGAAGCAATCGAAAAATGTGCTGGCAACATGTGTGTTATTCGGACAATGGATATCGGTGGCGATAAACCACTTGCTTATTTAGATATTCCAAAAGAAGAAAATCCATTCTTGGGTTGGCGGGCGATTCGTATTAGTTTAGCTAGACATGAATTGTTTATGCCACAACTAAAAGCAATTCTTCGTGCTGGTGTTTTTGGCAAAGCTGCAATCATGCTTCCAATGGTGATCAGTGTAACTGAAGTAAAACAAGTAAAAGAATTGATTGCGCAAGCAAAATTGGAATTGACACATGAAGGCAAAGCTTTTGCTGATAATGTTCCGCTGGGTATTATGGTAGAGACTCCTGCAGCAGCAGTATTGACACCAGTGTTAGCGAAACATGTTGATTTCTTTAGTATTGGTACTAATGATTTGGTTCAATATACGCTTGCAGTTGACCGTGTAAATCATAACGTAAGTTATTTATATAGTCACTTCCATCCAGCTGTTTTAAGATTAATCCAGACAACAATCAAAGCCGCTCGTGATAATGGCATCTGGTCTGGTATGTGTGGCGAAATGGCAAGTGATCCATATGCAGCGGTTATCTTAATGGCGATGGGGATTCATGAACTTAGTATGAGTGCTCCTTCGATTCCAAGAGTAAAAGAAAAAATTCGTTCTATTAGTTCTCAAAAAGCAAAAGAAGTATTAGATGCAGTTCTTGAATTAGAAGATAGTGAAGCTGTTAAAGAATATTTATACAAGAATATATAATTATTTATAATTCGTGTATACGAGAAAAGTGCTACATTCCTAAGGAATGTAGCACTTTTTGTATGTTTACAAACAACGTATAGCGTAGTATAATTATAAACAGCAAAGATGCTGCGCTTCTAAGAGAAGGTTAGCATCTTTTTGCCTATTTTTAGGCCTGCTGGTGATTAAATGGTAATGATGATAGGTATAAATGTATTTTATCGTTGGATAAAGATAAAATAAATTTACAAATATCATGGATTTTCAAGATAGTATTTGGTATTATTGTTTATAGCATTTTAGATAAGGGACTGTCCAAAAATGTAAGAGTCAATGTTACTTTTTATAAATTTATTTTGGTATATGATTAAGGAGGCTGCTCTATGAAAGCGGAAATATTGATTAAGCAAGAAAGATGTAAGGGCTGTAATATTTGTGTTTCATTCTGCCCGAAAAAAGTACTAAAACTAGATACCTTAGGAAAAGTTCAAGTGATCGATGGCGAGGCATGCATTGCCTGCGGACAATGTGAACTACGTTGTCCTGATTATGCGATTTATGTAGATAAGAAGGTGAACGCTTAATGGGTAATATAAAGCTTATGCAAGGCAATGAAGCTTGCGCTGAGGGAGCACTTGCTGCTGGTGTTAGATTTTTTGGTGGATATCCAATTACCCCTTCGACTGAAATTGCTGAATCGATGGCGGTTATGTTGCCAAAGGTTGGCGGTACATTTATTCAGATGGAAGATGAAATTGCGGGCATTGCTGTTGTTTTAGGAGCGTCCCTTGCCGGTAAAAAAGTATTAACAGCAACCTCAGGGCCTGGTTTTTCTTTGAAACAAGAATTAATCGGATATGCGGCGATTGCTGAAATTCCACTTGTTATTGCCAATGTGCAACGTCTTGGTCCTTCAACAGGTCAACCAACATCACCAGCACAAGGCGATGTGATGCAGGCTCGCTGGGGAACGCATGGTGATCACCCGATGATTGCCTTGTCTCCATGGACAGTAAAAGAAAGCTTTGAAGTCGCAGTCAAAGCAGTGAATTATGCGGAACGTTTTAGAACGCCGGTAATTATCTTGCTTGACGAAATCGTAGGACATTTACGTGAGAAGGTAGAATTGCCTGACGCGAAAGATATAGAGATTTATCCACGTCGTAGACCAGATTGTAGCCGTGAACAAGGGTATGAACCATACAGACCAGCAGCTGACTTAGTACCAAATGTTGCTGATTTTGGTACTGGTAATCGTATTCATGTGACTGGGCTTGTGCATGATGAAACAGGGTTCCCGTCAGGTAGCCCAAAAGTTACCGAAGAGAGTATCCGCCGTCTACATCAAAAAATTGAAATCGTCCAAGATGAGATCACCCATTATGATGAATTCTTTATGGAGGATGCCGAGTATGCGGTAGTTTCCTATGGTGGTACGGCGCGCACAGCTTATGCAGCGGTACTAGAAGCACGTAACAAAGGAATCAAAGTGGGAATGGTTCGTTTGATGACAATTTGGCCATTTGCTGATAAGATTGTCAAAAAAGTTGCCAATCAAGTGAAAGCAATTTTGGTACCAGAGCTCAACTATGGTCAATTGGTGAATGAAGTAGAACGCGCAGCAGGTGGCAAAGCTAAGGTGAAACTGCTTGCTAAGTATAATACTGAGATTTTTACACCAAATGAAATTTGCACTGCGATTGAAGACCTTACTGCGGAGGTGGCAGATTAATGAGAAGTTATGATAAATATTTTCGTGAAAATAGATTACCGCATATGTGGTGTCCTGGTTGTGGTAATGGTATCGTGATGAAAGCAATCGTTCAGGCGATTGAAGCGAAGAATTTGGACCAAGATAAAACAGTGATCGTTTCAGGGATTGGCTGTTCTTCTAGAGCATCCGGCTATATGAATTTTGACACATTGCATACCGCACATGGTAGAGCCATTCCGTTTGCAACAGGGATCAAACTGGCAAATCCCGAGCTTAATGTGATCGTAATCACTGGTGACGGCGATTGTACTGCTATTGGAGGCAATCACTTCATTCATGGTGCCAGAAGAAACGTCGATTTGACGGTTATACTATTTAATAACAATATATATGGAATGACTGGCGGACAAGCGTCCCCATTGACTCCGTTAGGTAAAAAAGCAACAACAGCACCTTATGGCAGTGTGGATAGACCGTTTGATCCTTGCCATTTAGCAGAGGCAGCTGGGGCGACCTATGTTGCGCGTAGTACAGCTTACCATGTTAAGCATCTATCTGATATGATTTTCCAAGGAATGGGGAATAAAGGGTTTTCCTTTATTGAAGCGATTACCCAATGTCCGATTGCTTATGGTCGTAAAAACAAATTAGGGGACGCACCTGAAATGCTCAAATGGATGAGTGAAACAGCAGTGATGAAAGCTGCTTATGACAAATTGCCAGAAGAAAAACGCGAAGGCAAATTCCCAATTGGTGTATTCTATAATAGTGAGTTCACAGAATATACAACCGCATATCAGAAAGTAATTGACTTGGCCGGAGGTGCGAGATAATGAAACAAATACGTTTATCTGGTTCAGGTGGGCAAGGGGTTATTACCGCGGCAATTATTTTTGCCGAAGGGGCAGTAAAAGAAGGTAAAGAAGCAGTTCAATCACAATCTTATGGTCCTGAAGCGCGTGGTGGTGCTTCGAAAGCGGAAGTTATCATCTCAGATCAAGCAATTTATCATCCTAAAGTGACGACACCGGATATTGTGCTTGCCATGACACAACAGGCAGCTGACAAATATTATGATGACTTGCATGAAGATGGCATTTTAATTGTGGATGAAGATTTAGTGCCAAACGTGCCGAACTTTCCTAATGTCATTAAGGTGCCGATTACACGAATCGCTGTTGAACAAGTAGGAAAATCGCTGTTTGCCAATATGGTAGCATTGGGCTTACTTGTTAAAGTATCTGGCTTGGTTTCTTTTGATGTGATCAAAGAAACAGTTGCGAAACGTGTACCGCCAGCAACGATTGAAAAAAATACGATGGCATTAGAGCTTGGCTTTGATGCGGTTAAATAAATTATAGGTTAGAAATCCCACTGCGATATGATAAAATATGAGCAGTGGGATTTTTATTTTTAAGATAAGGGTGATATGATGCAGATATTTAAAAATGATTGGGCAGATTATTTAAATTTAGAATTAACAGAGCCTTATTATGTAAAATTACGTGAATTTTTGATCAGTGAATATAAAACCCGGACTATTTTCCCGAGTATGTATGATATTTTTAATGCGCTTCATTATACAAGTTACGAAAATACAAAAGTAGTTATACTAGGACAAGATCCATATCATGGTCCGAAACAGGCGCATGGGCTTAGTTTTTCTGTACAACCAGGGGTGGAAGCGCCACCGTCACTTCTTAATATTTTTAAAGAACTTCATACGGATTTAGGTTGCACGATACCGAATAATGGCTGCTTAGTACCATGGGCAGAGCAAGGGGTATTATTACTAAATGCAGTTCTTACAGTTCGCGAGCGTCAGGCCAATTCACATCAAGGCTTAGGTTGGGAAGAGTTTACCGATAAAGTGATTTCGCTTTTGAATGAACGCACGGAACCCTTGGTATTTATTCTTTGGGGCAAACCAGCCCAAAAGAAAAAAATGATGATTACCAATCCAAATCACCTTGTGATTGAATCACCGCATCCTAGTCCATTATCAGCCCATCGGGGCTTCTTTGGCAGTAAACCTTTTTCTAAGGCCAATGAATTTTTAATAAAAAATAACAGTCAACCGATTGATTGGCAATTGCCTAATTTGTAGAAATTTAATTTAGACATGATTTTGCGAATAATTAGAAAAAAATAAAGGTTTTTTTTAGTTTTAGATAGAATTTTGTGGATAGATAAAATGGTATAGAAAAATTTAATACATTGATAGAGGAGAAAACGGTATGGATTCTTTTGATATACATCCTGTTAATTTAATCAAAGCGCTATCCATGGCTCTCGAACTTGCCGTCCATGGTATGTCCAGCCATCATTGGCGTACAGCGCTTGTTTGCGATCGAATTGCCAAGAACATAAGATTGAATGCGGTAGAGCATCAACGATTGGTTTATACTGCATTATTACATGATATAGGAGCGGCATCTAGCTGGAGTGAACGTAAAAAAATTATAGCAAATGAACAAACCAATGATCAAGGAATGTATCGACATGCAGAAGATGGCTACCTTCTATTAAAGGATTCTGTGCAACTTGGTGATTTAGCGGAACCCATTCGTTATCATCATGATAGATGGGCGGGGGGCAACTATTCAGGGCTTAGGGGAGAACAGATTCCCTTGATTAGCCGTATTGTACATATTGCGGATCGTATTGAGATCTTGATTCATAATAACGAGTTTATATTTGATCAATCTAAACGGATTTTAACTGTAATTGAGAAGGAAAGTGGAATAGAATTTGATCCTAGCTTGGTCACGGCGGTAAAGGAACTTACGAAAAAAGAAAGCTTTTGGTTAGATCTTGTGAATCCAAATTATTATGAAGTGTTTTTCAAAAGTTTAGATGTTTATGGATCAATACGTTATTCTTTGGATGATGCGATTAATATCGCAGAAATCTTTGCGACCATAATTGATAGGATGAGCTCCTTTACAGCGACGCACTCGCGTAGTGTGGCTAAGATCGCAGCTTTTTTAGCAGAAATTAAAGGCTTCAGCGCAGATGAAGTTAAAAATATGAAAATTGCTGGTTTGTTGCATGACTTAGGAAAACTGGCAATTCCCAATGAAATTTTGGAAAAACCGGGCAAGTTAAACAATGGGGAAGTCGTTATTATTAGGCAGCATACCTATTATACATATCGTATTTTAGAACAAATTGATAATTTTGATACCATTGCTAAGTGGGCGGCATATCATCATGAAACGCTAGATGGACAAGGTTATCCATTTAGAATTAAGGAAGAGTCGATTCCTTTGGGATCAAAAATAGTTGCTGTTGCCGATATTTTTGTAGCGCTTACAGAAAATAGACCATACCGTGAAAACCTTTCGGAAATAAAAGTGAAATCAATTATTTTCAAAATGGCTGAAAATGGGAAGATAGATAAATCAATCGTAAATGACTTATTTGAACATTACCATGAAGCTTTGGAAATTATGCTTGATTTGAAGGCAATTGCAATATAAAAAAGAGCGTTAAGCAATTAGAAGCTGATTCCTGTGATGAACAGGAGTCGGTTTTTTTTTGATTGCACTGGAATCGGTAGCTATTGTAGTAGTCCATATATTAATCAGTATCAAATAAATAATATTGTAATATATTGAAATAAATGGTAATATAACAGTGAGATTATTTTTATTGTGTAATCTAGAATTTTGCAATTATATGTTTGTCAGCAATTAATTGAAGAAAAAGATCGAGGCATGCATTGATTAATAGAACCTTTTGGGTTTTTGAGAGAGTACTATTTAAGATTAGGAGGGATACGTATTGAGTAAACCTATTATTTTTATGTTTTCGGGTCAAGGATCTCAATATTATCATATGGGAAAAGATTTGTATTTTGAAAATAATGTATTTAGGCGGTGGATGGTAACACTAAACGATATAGTATATAAAAATGCTGGTATTTCAATTATTGATGAAATATACAATGAAAACAAAAAGAGGAGTGAGCCATTTGATCAGCTTTTATATACACATCCAGCTATTTTCATGATAGAGTATTCATTGGCTCGTACTTTAATAGAAAGTGGAGTGGAGCCTGATTATGTTTTAGGAGCAAGTTTAGGAGAAGTTACTTCAGCAGCAGTTGCGGGTGCTATTTCAATTGAAAAAGCGATAGAATGTATCTTAAAACAGGCGGAATTAATTGAGAATTATTGTGAATTAGGAGGTATGATAGCGATAATTAACAATGAAGAACTATATCATCAAGTTCCTATATTTTCACTTAATTCAGAATTAGCAGCAGTTAATTATTCTTCTCATTTTGTTATTTCTGGTACTAGAAATAAGTTAATAAAAATTGAAGAATATTTAAAAGACAGAAATATTCTTTTTCAAACACTTCCCGTAAGGTATGGCTTTCATTCTTCGAATATTGATTCCATAGAAAGTGAGTATAAAAAATTCTTGTACAAGTCATCATTTAAAAAAGCTGAAATATCGGTTATATCTTGTTTAACAAGTGGTTGTATTACCGAGGTTTCTCCCAAATTTTTTTTGGATGTTTCTAGGCAACCAATTTGTTTTCAAAAAACCGTATTAGAATTTGAAAAAAAAGGACAATTTAATTATATTGATGTGGGACCATCTGGAACATTGGCTACTTTTGTAAAAAAAATTTTAGATAAGGATTCGGTATCTCAAATTTATGATATTTTAACTCCTTTTAGTCAGGGGATTAAAAAGCTTGAAAGATTAAAAGAACTTTTCAATGTAATTAAGATATCCTAATGCAGAGTCAAAACGTTTGTTATTGTAATACATTCAATATACTTTAAAGAGAGAGCTTATCTAGGATTCTCATAATGAGCGTTCTGAATAAGCTCTCTCTCTTTAAAGTCCGGTAAAAAGGAATATCTTCAGCAATAATTTTTTGACCAAGGGCTAGATTTACGGTTGTCATTTTAAATTCAGGATCATATTCTACTGGTTTAATAACTGTTCCATATTTCGCTCTTTTATCAGTTCTAGCTTATTATACTATCTCTAGTTGATTAGAACATATTTCAAAAGGCATCTAAACAGTGATTAGTTTGTGGATTTTGACCCGATTTTAATTGTCTGAAAATGATTTTGCAAAAATATTAATAAAATATTAATGGAAAGTTAATGGAAAATTAAAATTAAATACCATAATTGGACAAAATTTTCAAAAAAAATGATGTAATATGTAACTAGCACATAAAATAAATTAATTATTGAAGTATTAGTGTAAAGAATAAAACTGATCTTTGGAAAAATAGACACGTAAAATTACATTAAAGATGTGCTGAGTTGGAAAAAAATTATGGAGCAAAAAAACTAGGCTCTATTTATGAAAGGGGATAACAAAAGGATGGTTACATACGTTTTTCCGGGACAAGGATCTCAAACAAAAGGAATGGGCGATGGCTTATTTGATGAATTTGAAGAACTCACATTACAGGCAGATGGTGTTTTGGGATATTCGATTAAGGAACTTTGCTTGGAAGACCCGAATCAAACAATTGGGATGACTCAGTACACTCAACCGGCTTTGTATGTTGTAAATGCATTGAGTTATTTACAAAAAGTGAATAATATCGGGGAGAAACCAGATTTCGTTGCTGGACATAGTTTAGGAGAGTATAATGCATTATTTGCGGCAGGCGCATTTGATTTTGCTACAGGATTAAAATTAGTACAAAAACGAGGAGAGTTGATGAGCCATGCGATTGGCGGTGGAATGGCTGCCGTCATTGGATTAACAGCAGAGCAAGTGGCGGATGCTCTGATAAGTAATGGTTTGGAAAATATAGATATCGCAAACTATAATTCTCCCACACAAATTGTCATTTCAGGCAGAAGAACTGATATTGAAAATGCACAGCCTATATTTGAAAGAGTTAAAGGCGTAAAAATGTATGTTATTCTAAAAACGAGTGGGGCATTTCATTCACGATATATGGAACAATCAAGAAAAGAATACGAAGGTTTCATAAGTAACATCCAATTCTCCGAATTAATGATTCCTGTAATTTCGAATTTTACCGCAAGACCATATAAACAATCAGAAATCAGACAGAATTTAATTCAGCAAATCACCCATCCAGTTAAGTGGACAGAAAGCATCAGATATTTAATGGGATTAGGAGAAATGGAATTTGAGGAAATAGGTCCGGGAAAAGTTTTAAGTGGATTGGCTCGACGCATAAAAAATGAAGCAGAACCTTTAATCGTTAGTCAAGATGACCAGAGTATAGATCCTCTAGTAAAAGCCGTAGAAGAACATAACGTAGTACCTATTAAAAGTCATAAAACTGTAGCAAAAGAAGCGATTAGGGCAGAACAAAATCTGATGTTATCAGCTTCTTCATTAGGCAGCTTAGAGTTTAAAAAGGATTATGGCCTTAAATACGCTTATCTAACAGGTGGAATGTATCGGGGTGTTGCCTCGATAGACATGGTGGTTAAAATGGGAAAAGCCGGGATGATGGGGTATCTTGGAACAGGTGGTTTACAGTTATCTGATATTGAACAAGCGATTGAAAGTATTCAGCATGAACTATCTGCAGGTGAATCATATGGCATTAATTTATTACATAATCCGAATAATCCCGAAAAAGAAGAGCGAACTGTTGATATTTTTCTGAAGCACGGAGTTAAAAAAATTGAAGCTGCAGCCTTTTTGAATGTGACTCCAGCATTAGTTAAATATCGTGCCAAAGGCCTTAAACGCAATTTACAGGGGGAAATTTTCGTGCCCCAAAAGATTATGGTCAAAGTTTCCCGTCCGGAAGTGGCGGCGGAATTCTTAACTCCGGCGCCGGAACGGATTGTGTCGAAATTGCTTGAGGACAATAAAATTACACAAGAAGAAGCAGAATTGTTAAAGAAAATTCCTATGGCCGATTATATTTGTGTTGAAGCTGATTCAGGCGGTCATACTGATGGCGGAGTAGCTTATACATTAATGCCGGCTATGATTAAATTGCGCGATGAAATGATGAAAAAACATCAATACATTAAGAAAGTCGGAATTGGAGCTGCAGGTGGGATTGGGACACCAGCAGCTGCAGCTGCTGCATTTATTTTAGGTGCAGATTTTATTCTAACAGGTTCAATTAACCAATGTACGGTAGAAGCGGCTACCAGCGATAATGTTAAGAATCTATTGCAACAAATGAATGTTCAAGACACTGAATATGTGCCAGCTGGAGATATGTTTGAAATCGGTGCTAAAGTGCAAGTGTTGAAAAAAGGATTATTCTTTCCAGGGAGAGCAAATAAATTATATGAATTGTATCGGAAATATAATTCTCTAGATGAAATAGATGAGAAAACTAAGATACAAATTCAGGAAAAATATTTCAATAGAAGTTTTAAAGAAGTATATGAGGATGTTAAAAAGTTCTATCCTCCTCAAGAAATCGAAAAGGCAGAGCGTAACCCAAAACATAAAATGGCGCTGATTTTTAGATGGTATTTTGGCTATAGTAGTCAACTTGCTTTAAAAGGAGATGAAAAAGGTAAAGTCGATTATCAAATTCACTGCGGGCCGGCATTAGGCGCATTTAATCAATGGATTAAGGAAACACCTCTGGAAAATTGGCAGAATAGGCATGTTGATGAAATTGCGGAAAAGATAATGGCGGAAGCAGCAGTTTTATTAAATCAACGTTATAATACGTTGATGAAGAATTGTATTTAAATTCGAGTTATTCACGATAGACATACAGAACCCTCCGAATAAACAAGTTGTACTTTAATTATACTTCCTGCCTACTAGGAGGGTTCTGTATATATAATAGTTAAAACGATTTTACAATTAATGATAAAAATTAATCTGAAATTCAAGTTTATGGTAGTAATTTAAACGAGAAATAGCCCCTCAAACCAGCGGATCCTTTGGCCGGGAGTCTGATTTGAGGGTTACTTTAGCATATCACTTATATGCCTTATTTATTATAACATAGCGCCAATATTGCTGTAAATAATTTACGTAAATATTCCATATGTTTCCATAATGGGATAGATACGAATTTTATTGATCAAAAGTGAGTTAATAAAGTTGTATTAGTGGGAAGGAGATTTTACGGTGAAGATAGACATTGCAACGAATTCGAGGGAGATAGCCATAGTGGGGATGGCCTGTAGATTTCCAGGTGCCCCTGATTATGAAACTTTTTGGAATAATTTATCGAAAGGAATTAGTTCTATTCGTGAAATTGATCGTTGGAATTTCAATGAACATTCTTCTTCTAACAGGAAGGATGGTAAATCAATAGGCAAATGTTGTGGGCTACTTGATGATATTGATAAATTTGATAACAATTTTTTTCACATTTCTCCTCGCGAAGCCATCCACATGGATCCACAGCAGAGAATTTTATTGGAAGAAGCTTGGCATTGCATTGAAGACTCAGGGATATCTTTAAGAGAACTGCAACAAAAGCGGACTGCTATTTATGTTGGTACTGTGGCGATGGATTTATATCAAGGGATGCCTGATGAGAAAGATTTAGACATATATTCAGGAACTGGAATGTATCGATTTATGTTAGCGAATCGACTATCCTATTTTTTAGGGTTAAGTGGAGAGAGTATTGTTCTTGAAGCAGCATGTGCTTCCGCATCAGTAGCAATTTGTAATGCTAAGAAAGCATTACAAACAGGTGATTGTGATTACGCACTTGTTGCAGGTGCTAATTTACACATGTCGCCATTAAGACATCATATATATATAAAAAATCGTATGCTAAGTAAAGATGGAAAATTGAAAACTTTTGATAAAGATGCTGATGGTTTTATAGCAGGAGAAGGGGTTGGATTTTTATTATTGCAATCCTTAGATAAAGCTGCCCAACAGCAAAATCATATTTTTGGAGTGATTAAGGGATGTGCAGTTAATCATGGGGGGAAAGCTGTTTCTTTATCGGCGCCGCGTGTGGAGGCGCAACGGGATGTTATTCTAGCTGCATACGAAGACGCCGAGATTAACGCTGAAACAGTAAATTATATTGAAGCACATGGTACTGGAACATCATTAGGGGATCCTATTGAAGTAGAAGCTTTAACACAGGCTTTTCACAAGTTTACATTGAAAAAGCAGTTCTGCAAAATAGGCTCAGTAAAAACAAATATTGGTCACTTAGAAGCAACAGCAGGAATGGCTGGTGTTATTAAGGTGCTATTGATGATGCGCCATAAAAAAATACCACCTACTTTGAATATGAAAATAGTAAATCCAATTATTGATTTTGAAAATTCACCTTTTTCTATAGCAAATGAATTAACTGAATGGAGCAGTGGGGAAGGATTACCATTACGAGCAGGAGTTAGTTCTTTTGGGCTAGGCGGTGTTAACAGTCATATCCTACTTGAAGAATATCCAGATAACAACTCAGTTGTTGATTCTAGTGATGTAACGAAGTATCCATTTGTACTTTCGGCTAAAAACGAAAAAAGCTTAGAGGGGATGCTAAATAAATGGCGATCCTTTGTAAAAAGTGATGCATATGCGCAATATAGTATTCGTGATATTTGTCTAACTCTATTAACAGGCCGTGAGAACTTAGCTTTTCGTTGTGGGAGTTTGGTTTCAAATAAAGCTGAATTAGTAGAGCTACTAGAAAAAGCGACACCTGAATTTTTGAATAAGGGTGATAAATCATGGGGGCTATGCGTTGGGGATTATTTATGGAGCAGCTACGCTGAATTGGAACCTATTATTAAAAGATTTCCTATATTTAAGGGAAATTTAGAGAAAGTGCTGGATTCTATAGAAGAATATGATAAAGGCAGGAAGATTAAAAAAGGATTTCTAGCTGCTACGTGGCCTAAATCCAAAATAAACCTGTATTCTTTTATTGCAAATTATACTTGTATATCTACTTTAGTCGATTTGGGACTCTCATTAAGTTTAATTACTGGAGTAAAAAGCGGATTATGGGTTAGTTTAGTTGTGAGTGGTGCGACAAGTTTAGAAGAAGTTATAAAGGTTTTATGTAGTGAAAAAGCAGTTGGGCAAATTGAACTTGCTCGTCCATTAGTCCCTTTTTATGATCCAATAAACAAAATAGTAATGAAACCCTATGTTTTTGAAGAAAAATATGTACAAGACTTAATCAGTGAATTAGATATAGATGATGACGTTATCAAGCATTATTGGGAAAAGGCACACTTATTATCAGAAAATCAATTTACTTTCATTCGCTTTTTAGACGAATGGGATAGTAATTTAAAAGAAGTTGGATTAGATATCAAAACACTGCTTGCCGATAAAGAAGTTTTGATATTGAAAGACGAAAAAATTTGCAGAAAAACTTTATTGCTCATGGTTGTTATATTGAGTTGTCTGTATAGACTTAACAAAAAGTGGAGTTTATCTGAACAAAAATTAATAAAAGATGAACGGTTTTATGAGTTGCTTGATCTAGTGCTGGATGATGTAATACCAAAAGATATATTGATTGCTTTATTGACAAGTGAAAAACCAGATTTGACAATTGTTATCGATACATTGAAAGCAAGGCAGAACAAGATCAATATATGTAAATCTTATCAATATTTAAAACAACGCAGTCGAAAAGTTACTAATATAGAAAATGTTGGTCAGTGGGCTGAACAGATACTACAACAGGAAGAGTTAGTGTCTTTACCCGATATGGAGTATTTAGATTTTGGTAAATTAGTGAATAGAAATTCTAACAAGGAAACAGTTACCTTTAATCAACAAAAAGATATTCTGGTCTCAATTCATGAGGTGCTAAATAGTTTATGGATTCGGGGGGTAAATGTACAATGGAACCGAATGTACACTGAAACTTCTTTCCGGAAGATACCTTTGCCTGTTTATGTATTTGAGCGAACAGCATTTTGGTTACCGGACAATAGAGCGAAACAAACTGCGAATTTTAATGAGGCAATAGAAAAATATGCTACAGTAGATAATTTTCTTCATCCTCTTGTTCATAAAAATACATCTAGCTTTTTTGAAGAGCGGTTTAGTTCGAAGTTTACTGGACAAGAATTTTTCCTGAAAGATCATATAATAGAAGATCAAAAAATTTTACCAGGAGTGGCATATCTGGAAATGGCTCGGGAAGCCGTAGAACAGGCATTAGGAGGAGTAGAGGAAGAAAAAACAGAAATCTGTCTTAAAAATATAGTATGGATTCGTCCTATGTCGGTAAACGATCAGCCGTTACAAGTTCATATTGGACTTGTAACAGAGGATAGTGGTGAAATTACTTACGAAATATACAGCCAAAGTAAAGATAATGATGTTTTGTATAGCCGAGGCATTGCAGTGCTGGAACCGTGCAGAGAAATATCTAGTTTGAATCTTAAACAATTACAAGAGGATTGTAGTCAGAAAAAATTGCTGTCAGATCAGTGCTATGAGATGTTTAAAACAATGGGGTTTAGTTATGGACCGGGACATCGGGGCATTAAAGAAATATACGTGGGCACAAATCAACTATTGGCCAGAGTATCTTTGCCGGAGGTTGTTGCTGATACAGAAAAACAATATGTTTTGCATCCAAGTGTGATGGATGCTGCGTTACAAGCTTCAATTTGCTTGACCGTAGATGATAACACAAACCGGGGAGAAGCGGGGGAAATTAAACCGTTATTGCCTTTCGCATTACAGGATTTAAAAATATTTGATAACTGTACTGCTTGTATGTGGGCATCTGTACGCTATAGTGCGGATAGCAAAGCTGGGGATACTGTTCAAAAGTTTGATATTGATCTATGCGATGACAATGGAAAAGTATGCGTGCAAATGCGAGGATTTTCCACGAGAACACCACAGGGTGAAATAAGAGCGTCTTCTACGCAACGAAATGGTGTTTTAATGTTACATCCTCAGTGGCGTGAAGAAGCGGTTCAACAAGAATGTATATTGCCAAGTTATGTTCAGCACTTGGTAATAGTGTGTGAAGACGATAAAATAAGTGCGGAAAGTATCAAAAATCAAATGCAGAATGTTAAGTGTATAGCCTTAGCAGCAAAAAAAGAAGATATCGCAGGTCGGTTCTCAACCTATGCAACACGAGTTTTTGAAGAAATACAAACCATCATCAAAGGAAACCCAAAAGGAGAAGCATTAATACAAATCGTCATTTCACCAGAAAAGGAAGGACAGCTTTATTCTGGGTTATCCGGGCTTTTAAAAACTGCACACTTAGAACATCCAAAACTGATAGGACAAATTATTGAAATTGACGAAAATGATGATTCCGAAAAACTTATAGAGCAAATAAAAGTAAATAGCTGTTGTCCTCAAGACACTCAGATCCGCTATCAAGGTGGGAAGCGACTGGTTGCCGGATGGGAGAATGTAGAAGCTTTCCAGGACAAACTGGACATTCCATGGAAAAACCAGGGGGTTTATTTAATCACCGGTGGTAGTGGAGGGTTAGGTCTAATTTTTGCCAAAGAAATAGCAGATAACGTTAAAGGTGCGACTTTAATTTTAACTGGACGGTCAGAACTGGATACAAACAAGAAAGCGCAATTAAAAGAAATAGAACAAAAAGGGATTCAGATTGCTTATAAACAAGTAGACGTCACACGGAAACAAGATATAGAAAAATTAATCCAAAATGTGCAAGAGAAGTACGGCAAAATTGACGGTATTATCCATGCAGCGGGAATGCTTCGAGATAACTATATCATTAAAAAGACGAAAGCTGAGTTTCAGGAAGTATTAGCTCCTAAAGTCGCCGGATTGGTGAATTTAGATCAGGCAAGTAAGGACGTTGCACTTGATTTTTTCATCCTCTTTTCTTCTATAGCGGGAAGTCTGGGAAATTTAGGCCAGGCAGATTATGCAACTGCCAACGCTTTTATGGATGCATTTGCCAAGTATCGCGCCGAACTTGTAGACTTGCAGCTTAGAAGGGGTAAAACTTTATCCATTAACTGGCCATTGTGGAAAGATGGTGGAATGCATGTTAATGCTCAAACTGAAAAGATGATGATGGAAAATCAGGGTATGGCGGTTATGCAAACTGCAAATGGGATCAAAGCTTTATATCAAGGCATGGAACTGGAAAATACACAGATAATGGTTCTCGAGGGCTTGATTGATAGAATGAGACGTAAGGTGTTGAAGCAGGTAGATGGGGCTATGATTAACCCAATCAATAAATCAGGAGTGGTGATCGATAATGGCGCATTATTAGAAAAAGTGCAAACGGAATTAATTCAAGCAGTTTCTAAACTTCTAGGGGTTGCTATTGAGGATATTGATACAGAGGTTGAGCTAAGTGAATATGGTTTTGATTCGATTACTTTTACTGAATTTACGAATCAACTAAACCAGGAATATAAAATTGCGCTGACGCCGACCATATTTTTTGAGCATCCAACACTTAGTAGTTTTGCAGAGTATTTGTTGGACGAATACCGAATGGTATTTGGTGCGCCACAGTTGGTAATGCCAACAGAGAGTCAAGCTAACATTACATCTTACTCTATACCAGTTGAGAGTGCGCGAAGAATTGAACAGCCACTTAATAATATAAGACGATCCCGCTTCTCAGGAGCAATCGTGGTCTCGCCGGGAACTTCTAGTATAAAGACAGCGGAACCTATTGCAATTGTAGGAATGAGCGGCATATTCCCGATGGCCAAAGATGTGAATGAACTTTGGACAAACCTTGTGGAAGGCAAAGATTGTATTGCGGAAATTCCTAAGAGCCGTTGGGATTGGCGAGAGTATTACGGTGATCCTAAAAAAGAAGCCAATAAATCAAACGTCAAATGGGGTGGATTTATTGACGGCATAGACGAGTTTGAT
>JARBTT010000138.1 GCA_029240055.1 Anaerosinus sp. | reverse complement strand
TATTACATAAAGGCATTTGCTATCTGCCGGAAGCGATTGAGCAATATAAGCAAAAACAGGAGTATCTTCAGGATTTTATGGAATCGATGCGTAATAACTTATAGTTAAATATAATTCTTGACACATAATGCAAGACATGGTAATATATTTCCAAATTTAAACAGTTCTCGCCGACTTGCTCCAACTTAATAGTAATAACTCCTTGGACAATTTAGCTGATCAGTAAGTGAGCTGAAGGCTGGGCAGAGGTAAAATCTGCACCAGCCTTCTTTTTATATTTCACAAGAAAGATTTTAGTGGGCGACATTAATTAATACTGATAAAAGTATGTTGGCAACACTTGGAGGCGAGGCATGAAGAAAATTTGTTACGAACAAAAGCTGCATGATATTCTCTATTCCAACGATTGGTTTATGCTTGTGTTGAGAGCGTCTCGCCAGTGCAACCCTCCAGGCTGGTTCGTAGGCGCAGGTGTGATTAGAAATATCGTCTGGGACTATTTGCATAATTACACTAAACCAACAGTTCTTAGCGATGTTGATGTCGCTTTCTTTGACCCGGAAGACTTAAGCCCGGAACGAGACCAATACGTCCAAGAACAACTCTTGAGCTATCTGCCCGATGTTCCGTGGGAGGCTACTAATCAAGCTTCTGTCCATCTCTGGTATAAGCAGTTATTCGGTTATAGCGTGCCTGCGCTGGAATCGAGTGAAGATGCTATTGCTACATGGCCAGAGACAGTGACAAGTATTGGGGTTCGTCTGCTGCCAACGGACGAATTATTTGTTGTAGCACCGTTTGGATTAGATGATCTATTCAACATGATACTTCGCCGAAATCCCTCGCGTATTAGCGTGGAATTATTTCGGCAGCGAGTGCAGGAAAAAGGCATTCAACTTAAATGGCCTGAAGTTAAAATAATTGACGGGTAGTTTTAGCAAAGTTGGTTTATATGACGAAGGAGGAAGCAAAGTTGATATTGTATGTTTCTGACTTAGATGGCACACTGTTAAATTCAAATCAGGAGCTAAGCAGTGCCACCACCACTATTATTAATGATCTGCTAAAAAATGGAATGAATTTTTCGATTGCAACCGCACGTTCGTTAGATTCGGCAGGCAGGATTATTGAACCTCTCCATTTAAAATTGCCCATCATATTACATAACGGGGTTTTTGTTTATGATCCAATAAAAAAAGAGAACATCTTATCGAACTATATGGATATTGACACAGTATATGATGTTTTGGAGATATGTAAAAAAACAGGAGTATCGCCATTGCTATATACTAAAAATGAAAATCTTGAAAGTAGAATCTACTATAAGAGAATCGCTCACTATGGCGAAGCAGATTATATACAAGACAGGCTGAAAAAGGGAGACAAAAGGTTTAGGCTAATCGATGACTTTTCACTTTGCATGAAAGAAAAGATCATCACCATTGTAATGATCGAAGAAAGACAAAGTATTGAATCAGTGTATGCAGCAATAAGAAATTTTAACATACATTGTCATTATACAGTTGACATATATTCAAAGGCAAACTGGCTAGAAGTGACACATAAGCAGGCAAATAAATGTGAGGCTGTAAAATACATTAAAAAGCTAGTAAGCGCTGACAGAATTGTTTGTTTTGGCGACAATTTGAATGATAGCCCGATGTTCGAAGTAGCTGATGAAAAGTATGCTGTGAGAAATGCTCATGACTTACTCAAGAATATTGCTACCTGCGTAATTGACAGCAATAATGCCGATGGAGTGGCAAAATATCTGAAGACAGTTTACAACCGCGTAAGTAATGCCTAAAGATAAAGATAACCCCAAAAATTTTGCTTGCATATAGCATAATTGAGTGGACGGGAGTGGTAGGCCAGCAAGTCATAATATTAGAGGACCGTTTTGATGAAGGCGAAAGCGGCAGGCTTTGATTTAAGAAACTGCTGACAGTATCTTATTATCTAAAAGCCCATTAAGTGTTTTATATGACGGCAGTTTTCTGCTGTTGTAAGCGTCTCCAGCAGCGTAAAGGCAACATCCAGGGCTGTTGCCGGTGACGAGGAGGTTATGATGTTACCATCAATGACTATCGGCTGGTTAACAACATTAACACCAAAAGCGGCTAATTGCTGTTGGCGGTAGCCATTGTTTAAATGGTATGTCGTTCCTTGCCGCCCGCATAAAACCCCGCTTTTCCCCAGTGGTAAGGCCCCAACACAAATCGCGGCGATAATTTTTTCAGCCATGTTAAATTTTTGAATAATAGACAAAAAATCATCGCTGTAGGCGTCTTCATAAAAACCGGCGGATTCAAAACCTCCCGGAATAGCCAATGCATCAAACTCAGTAACATCGACTTCCGAGGTCAGTAGTTCAGGAATCACGGTTAAGCGGCCAGTACATCTTAGGTTCTTCCGTATGCCGCAAGTTACCAATTTGGTTGATCTGTCACCTTCTACCATATTCCAATCCAATACATCAGTAAAAACACTCGCTTCGTAGGCTTCAAAGCCATTAGCCAGTAATAACAAAATTTGTTTCATAGCTACGCGCCCCCCAATATGTTTGAATATACTTTGCTTTATATTATCACTAAACCAATATTTGGTAAACATTATGCAATGAATTTTATGCAATTTAGTTCGACTTTATCAGGATTATCAATCGAATCTGAAATATAAGCTGGGAGCTATTAAGGAAGCTGTTAATTAAATGATATTTCTTAAGGGAGAAATGTCAAATGAGAGTACTGAAGATTGTTATGTGTGCAACTGGATATCCAGAATTGACAGTAATGAAAAAAAGTTTTACATTGCAGAGTTACAAACCGGATATGTGTTTTTAAGCAATAAATGGCAATATTTTAAGGGTTATACATTTTTTGTTAGCAAACTGCATGTGAGCGAACTTCATTTCATGTCCAAAGAATTTAGACAAATATTTTTATTTGAAATGACTGTTGTGTCAGAAGCAGTATATTATGCTTTTAAAGCTGAAAAAATCAACTGTGAATCATTGGGGAACCTTTGTTCGCACGTCCATTGGCATATTATTCCACGTTACGGGACCGACCCTTGTCCTGATAAAGCCATATGGAACATAGAGCGGAGTATTATTGATTCCGTTATTGTGAGTGACGATGAACTATTGCAAATGAAACAGGCTCTTATTGCTGAAATGAAAGAACGCGCTGAGAAATATCAGATAAAGGCTGTTTTTCAGTGAATTTCTATTCGACAATCAGATAGGTCATATTAGCCCTTGGCACGAAAATCAATTCACATCAGAATGGGTTATTCCACAAAACGGGATTTCAGTTTGTCGAAGTCAAAAAACAGTGGGACAAAACAAGCTTGTTTATTTGTCGGAAGTAAATGACCGCCCCTGAATAATAAGCATATCAGTAACTCACAGACGGTAGTTGCAGCTTGGGATGGGGGCGCACAAATTTTTGCGGGAAGGGGAGTTCATGCATAAAATCAGTATTTTTTCATGGTTTGGTTTCCCAATTTCTATGGAGCAACGTTTCAAACTGATAAAGGCTGCCGGATTTGACGGAGTATTTCTGTGGTGGAGCGATGAGCACGCTGATGTGGACGGAGACAAATCACTTCATCCAGAATTGGCAAGGCGAAATGGGCTTTTGCTGCATTGCTGAGTGTGCAGAGCATGAAATACCAACTGCCGTTGTGCATGTTTCTAAGGGAGACAACCCCCCGCCACCTAATCAAATCGGGCTTGACAGGATAAAACGGCTTTTAGAGATTGCCGAAAGAAAAAACATAAATATTGCCCTTGAAAACCTTCGGAAGAACGAATTTCTGGATTTTATTTTCGCCAATATCCAGTCTGACAGGCTCGGATTTTGTTATGATTCGGGCCATGAGAACTGCTATACAAAAGGTTTGGATCTACTCGCGAAATTTGGTTCGCAACTAATGGCTTTGCACCTGCATGATAATGATGGGACCGATGATGACCATCAAATCCCCGGTGAGGGTACAATTGATTGGCGTACATTGATGAAAAAAATTAAACAAACAGGCTACACCGGAGCAATTGCCCTCGAAGTTGACGGGAAAATTCCGCTGGGCGGGGAAACACCGGAAAAGTTTTTGAAAAAAGCTTTTGAAGCAGCAAAGAAACTATGCAAGTGATAGAAAGAATCCACATTCTGGGGGCTTCAGGATCAGGGACCACTACCTTGGGACAGGCTTTTGCCGCTCAGTTGGGTTATCAGCATTTTGACACAGATCATTATTTTTGGCTTCCTACCAAACCACCATTTCAAGTAAAGCGGGAGTTGCAAGACAGGCAGCAATTTTTAGCTAAAGATTTAGACAGTGCGGCCCGGTGGATATTATCAGGTTCCCTGTGCGGGTGGGGCGATATATTTATCCCGGAATTTGAGTTGGTGGTATTTATGGATTCCGAAAGATTTGCGTATGGAAAGGCTTGTTAAACGCGAAATCCAGAGATATGGGGCGGCAGCAGTCAAGCCGAATGGCAAGCGGCATGCTGCTTCCAGCGCTTTTTTGGAATGGGCTGCCGGTTATGATGAGGGTGGCTTGAATATGCGCAGTAAAGTGCTGCATGAACAATGGCTGGCGGCTTTACCTTGCAAAGTATTGCGTCTGGAAGGTGATCTGTCTGTGGAAGAACGGGCATCGGCCATAATTGCACAAATGTGCCGGAGAAGCTAGGCCGGACTTTTTATGATAGGAAGTTAGATATATGTGCTTAACGTGTCAGATTGTTCAGAGAAAAATTGTTCCTCCGGGGGGAATTCTATATTCCGATGATATTGCCGTCCTGCATCACTGCACTGATATTGATATACTAGGATATTTGATCTTATCACCGGTGCGGCATGTAGAGTCTTTCGGTAGTCTGGATGATGCCGAAATGAAGGTAATAAGTCGCTTGTTGAATTTGTCGAGTACCATTCTTGAAGAGGTTGCAGGAGTCAAAAAAATCTATATATGCAGTTTTGGTGAAATCTCAGCACACTTTCATTTTCATATATTTCCACGGTATGGTTGGATGCTTGAACTTGAAGATACGAAAACCCAGGACACAACTGATGCCGCCAAGATCTTTTCCCAAGTTAGGCGGATAAAAAAAATAAAAACATTGTGAATTGCGATCAAAGTATTAATTATCTAACGGAGAAGATTAAAAATATTATAACGCCACTGCTCGGTAGGGGAGCGGGGGATAGGGCAGCTGGCAGTGCAATAATGCCGATGAAGTGGCAAAATATCTGAAGAAAATTTACAACCGCGTAAATAATGCCTAAAGATAAAGATAACCCCTAAGACTTTGCCTGAAAATATAGCATAATTGAGGGCTTTGATTTAGGAAAGACATTAAAGAATTGCTCTATAAGCAACTGCTTAGTTTACATGATGTAAGGTCGTTTTTGGCAGACCTATGTAGTTGAGTAAAAGTAAGATTTAATTCGGGGCAGGTTTCTAAAGCGGAAAGGAGTATGGTATGATGCATGTTAATACCTACGAATTTGTTGAAAATATACCGTCAGCGGAGGCCTTGGCAAACCTGCGCAAATTAGTGGGTTGGCGAGAGATAGATGAACGAAGTATGGCCAAAGGTTTGGCAAATTCTTTATATGCGGTTTTTGTGAAAGTAGAGGAAGAAGTTATTGGCACGGCCAGAGTAGTGGGTGACAGCAGCACCTGTTTTTATATCCAGGATGTCATTGTCAAGCCTGGCTGTCAAGGACTGGGTATTGGGACGACTATGATGCACAAGGTTATGGATTTTATTGGTGAGAATGCTTGCACCGGGGCTACCATCGGTTTGATGTCTGCCAAGGGAAAAGAAGGTTTTTATGAAAAGTTTGGTTTCCGGCGGCGGCCAAGTGAAAGCTTTGGGCATGGTATGTTTCAGCTTTGGATACCAAAAAAAGAGGCTGCTGGCGGTGAGTGGAGTAGAAATGAGTAATCTTATTAAAATAGGAATAATTGGAGATTTTGAATCGGGACGTCAATCACATGAGGCGACAAATGAAGCATTAAATCATTGTGCAGATTATTTAGGAATTTGTTTAGAATCACAATGGCTACCGACCGAATCATTAGAAAAAGATATAGACAAAAGCGTAACCTACTTTGATGGGCTTTGGTGTGCACCTGGAGAGTATAAGAGTATACAGGGTGCATTAAATGCAATTCAATTTGCAAGAGAAAATGATTATCCTTTTATTGGGACATGTGCAGGATTTCAACACACAGTTCTTGAGTATGCCCGGAATAAATTAGGCTTACATGATGCACAACATACAGAATACGATCCGAATGCTTCAAATTTAATTATTACTGCTCTGTCATGTTTAATTGGCAAAACAGGTAAAATTTTTATAAATAAAAACTCAAAGGTTTACAAGTTTTATAACAAAACAGAAATTGAGGAACGTTTTAGTTGTAATTTTGGGCTAACTCCAATTATCGAAAGCTGATAGATGAAAGTGGTTTTAAAGTAACCGGCACCGATGAGGAAGGTGAGGTAAGAATACTTGAGTTACCCCACAATAAATTTTTTATAGCTACATTATTTCAGCCGCAACTAAGTTCATTGTCTACAGATCCTCATAAACTCATTTTAGCCTACTTAAAGTGTAGCCAAAAATGTCACTAGTTACCAACTCTTCATTACTGTGTTGACCAGATATCCCAATCACGAAAACAAATTCCCTGTCCCCGTGTTTTTTTATTGCTGGAAATTATTTGCAAACCGTAAGGGGCAAACGGTTATGAAGTGATGTGGTTCTTTGATCAGACTGGAGGCAAAAGAAATGTCCGTTGAAAAGGATAAAATTTTCCGGGTTAAAGTATGGAGATTCGCCGTTCCGTATTATGATGACAGGGATATTATGCATGGGTTCAAGCACCTTGAAAGGGTCTTAAAAGAAGCTGAGAGTTTGGCATCAGTATATTTGGAAGCCGATAGGGATATTGTCTTTGCAGCGTGTTGTTTCCATGGATTTATATCCACCAATGAGGAAAAAATCGGAACTTTTCTTCGTGGTTTTAATTTACCTGAGGAAA
>JARBTT010000137.1 GCA_029240055.1 Anaerosinus sp. | reverse complement strand
AACAAACCACGGATACCAAGTTTAAAACAAGTATTAGGAGCCGCTAAAAAACCATCAACTGAATTCAGTATGGCTGATTTAGGTTTGGCTATCGATGATATTACACCTAAAAATAAAGTGAAATCCATCAAAGGGTTTGTTATGAATCGTAAAAACATCATTTACAAAGATGGTACGCCAGAAGAAAAAGTTAATGCATTAATCGCCAGTCTTACAAAAGAAGGCGCACTATAGAAAGGGAGGAACAATCATGGCTGGAATTTGGGTGTATTCAGAAGATAACATAGTAGAGCAACAGTTATTAACGATTGGCCGTAGTTTAGCAGATTCATTAAAAGAACCACTTATTGCAGTAAATATAATGGAAGATAATTCTCTAGACTTAATCTTAAGAGGTGCTGATAAAGCAATTATAATAGAAGGAAATAGCGTTTTGCCAGAAAGCTATGCAAAATCAATTGCAGAAATAGCTGGTAAAGAAAAACCAACCACGTTTTTAATCGGTGGGACACTACGTGGTAAAGAAGTTGCCGCAAAAATTGCAGCTCACCTAAATGTAGGGCTTGTAAACAGTGCGCTTAGCATCAAAGTAATTGACGGAAATCTTGAGACTGAAAGAATCATGTATGGTGGACTGGCAGTATGCACAGAAATACTAGCACCTGCCAGTATTGTAACGATAGAACCACGTACGTATGATGCAGCGCAAGGTGATCCAAGTCGTACCGGGGAAACTGAAAAAATCACAGTAGAAGTAGCAGAGATTGTAACAGTCGGCAATGTATGTCCAATTATTAAACAAGGTGCAGATATCACAACTGCAGAAAAACTCATTTGCGTTGGCCGTGGTCTTGCCAAACAAGAAGATATGAAATTAGCACAAGACTTAGCAGCCAAATTAGGCGCAGAAATTGGTTGTACCAGAAGTGTTGCCGAAGATTATCACTGGTTGCCAAACGAAACCTACATCGGTTTATCTGGGCAAAAGGTCAAACCACAACTTTATATTTCTATGGGAGTATCAGGACAAGTGCAACACACCGCTGGTATTCGTGATTCGAAAATCATCGTAGCAATTGATACCAACGAAAATGCACCGATCTTTGAGGCAGCAGATTATGGGATTGTTGGTGACTTATATGATATCGTGCCATTGTTAACAGAAAAAATAGTGAAATAAAATGTAGAGAAAGGCAGGGAGGTGAGCTGATGGGGGACGAAGAAAAATTTGATGCCATCATCGTAGGTGCTGGCCCAGCTGGCGCAGCTTGTGCCTATATCCTAGCACGTGAGGGGAAAAGTGTTCTAGTCATAGAACGTGGGGACACAGCTGGAAGTAAAAATGTAACTGGTGGACGTCTTTACACGTATGCTTTAGAACTAGTAGAATCGGGTTTGCATAAAGAAGCAGTGCTGGAACGGAAAGTCGTTAGAGAACAAATTATGATGCTTGGTGAAAAGACAGGCGTAACTATTGATTATTTTGATGCTGACTTGGCAAGAACTGAAATGCCACAATCTTATACTGTACTACGCGCGCCGTTTGATGAATGGTTTGCTGGTAAAGCAGAAGAAAAAGGTGCAATGATTGCAACAGGAATACTAGTCAATGATCTTATTATTAAAGACGATAAAGTTGTTGGGGTAAAAGCTGGCGAGGATGAAATGTATGCCGATGTAGTTATTGCGGCTGATGGCTTAAATTCATTTATGGCGCAAAAAGCTGGACTTAAAAAGGATTGGACATCTCATGAGGTTGGCGTAGGTGTAAAAGAAATTATCAACTTGCCAGCCAATATCATTCAAGAAAGATTTAACGTGGGTGCTGACGAAGGGGCGGCTAGAGCTATTTTAGGGCAAACAAATGGTGTACAAGGCGGCGGTTTTTTGTACACCAACAAAGATAGTATTTCATTAGGAATTGTCCTTAGTCCAGCCGCACTTGCCCAGCAAAAGAAAAAGATTGCCGATATCTATCAAGACTTTAAGATGCACCCGGCAATTTATCAAATGATCGGTGATGGCACGACAAGTGAGTATAGTGCACATTTAGTACCAGAAAACGGTTGGAATAGCGTACCGAAACAATTATATCGTGATGGGTTCTTAATCGTTGGTGATGCCGCAGGGTTTTGTGTAAATACAGGTACGATGATTAGAGGAATCGATCTAGCGATTGTGAGCGGAGTTGCCGCAGCTCAGGCGGTACTAGGTGCGAAATCTAGGCAGGAAGTCGGCCCGAGTTATGTTAGAGAATTGCATGAGTTGCAGCTGATTCCGACGATGAAATTATTTGCCGGTTGGCCAGAAATTACGAGTATTTCGCGGATGACGAAACAATATCCTGAGATGATGAATGAAATGATGAAGTTCATGTTTACGGTAGATGGGAAACTGCCAGAAAAAATGCCAAGTGCGATGAAAAAAATTATGGAAAAGCATATTAGTTTAGGTCAACTCATTGCCGATGGTTGGAAAGGATTTAGAGCGATATGACCGTCAAAAGACAAGGTACCGATGAACTATTAGGATTAAATAAATTTGTGGTTGATGAAGAAAATGCCCATATTGTGATAGAAAAAGATATTTGTGCAAAGTGTCAAAATAAAGCATGTTTGGTGGTGTGTCCAGCTTCGGTATATAAATTAAATGAAGATGGTGAAATAATTTTTGATTATGCTGGCTGCTTAGAATGTGGAACTTGCCGGATTATGTGCCAAGATAAAGGGATAAGACAATGGAAATATCCTGACGGAACTTTGGGTGTATCTTTTCGCTGCGGATGAATTTTTCTTGAAATTTAGTATTTAAAACAGAAATTCAGTACTTACCAGTAGATTCCATGCAGATATGTAAGCAAGAATTGGATTGAAGTAAAAGAGCCAATCTGTACTGATGTCGATCTTTGTAAATACCAAATAAAAGAATGTTGCAAAAATATATATAATAAATATAAATCATTAATAAATAATTTATATTTATTAATGGGGGCTGTTGTATTTGGAATGGTTAAAGCATTTGTTTGACATCAAAAAATCGATTAAAAGTAAAATTATTGTAACTGTTATTTTGCTATTGTTGTGTGTGAGTTTTTCTATTGGTACTGCAAGTTATTATATAGCTCAAAGGGAATTGGATGCACAAGGTAGAGTTATTTTAGAGAATACGGTTAATATGATATTAATGCTCATTGATGCAAAGAATGAAGAAGTTAAGAGAGGTGCTATCTCTCTTGAAGAAGCACAAGAACAAACAAAAATATATATTCTGGGGAAATCGCTAGAAACAGGTAAAAGCATTGAAGTCAAATATAATAAGCAAGGCGATAAAAAAGCAATAAAAGAAATAAAACGCCCAATAAATAAAGATATATTTTTAGGTGAAAACGGATATCCGATTATTTATTCGCAGGACGGTGAAGAAATCGCTCATCCAAGTCTCGAAGGTTCTAATATTTGGGAGTTAAAAGAAAAAGGGAAAGAAAATGGTCTATTTGTCGGGCAAGAACAAATAAAGCAAGCGCTTAAACCTAATGGAGGATTTGCATATTATTCTTGGACTTTACCTAATTCACAGGCATTTGGAGAAAAGATAACCTTCCAGAAGTTAGATCCTAATTGGGGGTGGGTTGTTGTTGCAGGTACATACATGTCTGATTTTAATGAAGGAGCAAATAAGATATTGTATGTTTCTGGAATCGTTATGCTGGTGTCTTTGTTATTAGGAACTGTGATTGCTTTGGTCGTGATTGGTAAAATTGTAAATCCAATAATTTCAATGGTAGAAACAGCCAATCAGTTAGCCGAAGGAGATTTTAGTGATAAGCCGCGACGTATTTCTAGTAAAGATGAAGTTGGTCAATTGGCGGATGCACTGCTAAATGTGCGTACCAATGTTCGAACGATGTTGACTGTAATAAATAAATCGGCAGACGATTTGTCGGAAGCGGCAGAAGGGCTGACGACAAGTGCGGAACAATCGGCTCAAGCTGCGAATCAAGTAGCAGGTTCGGTAACTGAAGTTGCGCAAGGCGCAGAAAAACAATTAAGTTTATCCAATAACGCAAATAACGTAGTACACCAAATATCTCATGCAATCAGTCAAGTGTCAGTGAATACAGAAACAGTTTCAAGTTCTGCTGAGAAGACAGCTATGACAGCTAATGATGGTGAAGAAGCAATAAAACAAGCAGTAAATCAAATGAAAATAATTGAAGAAAAAACCAATGCAACTGCTAATGTAATTGGCGAATTAGAAGAGAAATCAAAACAAATCGGGAAAATTGTTGATGTTATTTCCAGTATTTCAGGGCAAACTAACCTTTTGGCATTAAATGCGGCAATTGAAGCGGCAAGAGCAGGTGAAGCTGGTAGAGGTTTCGCCGTTGTAGCAGAAGAAGTTAGGAAGCTTGCTGAACAATCACGAGATGCGGCAAAGCAGATAACAGAGTTAATCGATGATGTGCAAGCTAAAACCGATAGTGCGGTAATGTTTATGAATGATGGCAAAAAAGAAGTAGATACAGGTGCAAATGTTGTAGTAGCTGCGGGGCAAAGTTTCGAAGAAATATTAAAAATGGTTCGGGACATGACCAACCAAATTCATGAAATATCTGGTTCTATTGAGGAGATTACAAGTGGTACTCAAAATGTAGTGAATGCTGTACAGGACATTGATGCTGAAGGCCAAAAAACATCTGAACAAACGCAAACTATTTCGGCGGCAACACAAGAACAATCGGCATCAGTAGAAGAGATTGCTTCGGCAAGTCAGCAATTAGCAAAAATGGCAGAAGAATTACAACAGGCTATTAGAAAGTTTAAGATTTAAGCGGCTCCATGGGGATGTCACCACTCTATCCGATGCGCAGAACTACATCACTGGTAAGATAAATTAATTCCTCAATCCTTATAAAATAGGGATTGAGGAATTTTTATATAGAGAGTAAATCCATGAACAAATAGCAGCTTCCAGTCAAGAACTAGATAAAATGGTCACCGAACTGCAGTGTGCAGTGGACAAATTTAGAGTGTCATGATATTTATTCATGTCAAAACCTTTTAATAAAATGTGGTTATCGATAAACATAGAGGTTAGAGCGGCATTAAGGATTGATTTGCTGAATCAGCGGTAAACATTCCTAAAAAGTTCTTGGCAATCATTGATAAATAACGATTTCGCTTCCAAATGATGGTGACTGATAATGGCAATATAGGATCGGTGATTTCTTTATAAATCAATGTATTATCCTGTTTTAGCGAAGCGCTTGATTTTGGCACAATGGTTACGCCGAGCCCTGTACTTGCCAAGGCCAACATAGAACGGATGTCATTATGTATGCAGATAATATTTGGTTTTAAATTTTGTTCTTGGTAATAGGCGGTAGTTCGTTCACTTAGACGGTGAAGAATAAGCGGCTTATCAATTAAGTCTTTAAGGCTGATCGTACTATTTTCGGGGTGATCATCCCATTTTTTATTCATTGCCGCGACCATCGGAGCACTTGGCAAACGAATTGATTCATAGATCGCGGTATCAACAGGAAATAAGACAATACCGACTTCGATTACCCCGTTACTTAAGAGGCTGATAATTTTATGGTTATCTCCCTCATAAATACGAAAGCTTATTTTAGGATACTTTAGACTGTAGTTAGAAATCTGGTCAGGTAAAACTGTTGCACCCCAAGCAGTTACTGAGCCAATGGCTAAAGTGCCCGTCTCACCTTGGTCGATTTCTTTTAATTCCTTTTGTGCTTTATTGACCAATTCCAGTATTTGCTCGCCACTATCGCGTAGGGCATAACCAGCTTCAGTTAATTGGATATTGCGGCCAATTTTTTTGATCAATTGTACGCCGAGTTCCTCTTCTAGTGTTTTTAACTGATGTGTTAAAGGTGGTTGGGCAATGCAGAGTTTTTTGGCGGCTTTTGTAATTTGTCCTTCTTCTGCCACGGTAAGAAAATATTGTAATTTTTTAAAATTGATCAAAGCTCATTCCTCCATAAAATAAGATTCATACATTTATTGTATGAATCATTATTTTTTTATGTATTATACATATGATTTACTTTTTATTATAATAGTGCAATGAATCAAAAACAAGAAAAGTGTTCTAGGAGGAAATTGAGTGGTTGAGCAGTATAAAAAATATCGTTATATTCAGAGTGTGGTGGCTTTGTGCATCATGCTTGTTAGCATAGTGTTAAATGGTTGTAGTTTTAAAGAGTCGCAGCCGGAAATATGGGGACGTACAGAGGCAAGAGAAGTAGATATCAATTCTAAAATCGCTGGGCGGGTTGTAGAGTTATTGGTGAAAGAGGGCGATAGCGTAAAAAAAGGACAAGTACTAGCCCGTATGGATAAGCGTGAAATTGTTGCTGAAGTCAATCAGGCTAAAGCAGGAGAGAAATCACTTTCTGCCCAGTTAAACCAAGCAACTACGAATACTGGAGTACAAGATCAGACACTGCAGGCTGCATGGTCTGTAGCTAAAGCAAAATTGGCTACGGCACAATCTGAATTAGACTTAGCAGAATCTGATTTTAATAGATTTTCAAAGTTGGTAGATAGTGGGGCAATATCGCAACAAACGTTTGAAAGTTATCGATCAAAATATAATGTAGCGATGGCCGCGCGAGAAGAAGCGCAAGCTGGTGTGAGTTCGGCAGAAGCAAATCTATTGCAAGGAAAAGCAAATCGTGAAAATGAAGAAGTACTACGCAGTAGAATTGCGCAGTCGTCAGCAGAAATAGAACAAACGCAAGTAAGTTTGGATGAAACGGAAATTCGGGCACCGTTTGACGGTATCATTACGGCAAAGTATGTTGAAGTTGGTGCGATGATTTCTACAGGTATTCCGCTCGTTAGTATTCAAGATCCTAAAGATAATTGGGTAAACATCAAAGTAGCTGAGACGGATTTATCTAAATATAAAATTGGTAGTCATATCCAGTTGGAAGGGCGAGATAAAGAGTTAAAAGTAGAGGGCGATATTGTTGATATCAGTAAGAAGGCAGAATATGCGACTTATCGTGCAACCAATGAACGCGATAAGCAAGACATTATTACCTT
>JARBTT010000136.1 GCA_029240055.1 Anaerosinus sp. | reverse complement strand
GCCAAGGTGACAATCGCAGACAGATAATTCAAATTGGAACGTAAACGTGTTGCCGCCAGCGAATATGCACTTTCCAAGGCAAGTTCTATATCTGTTCCACGTTCACGGGCCTTTAAAGCCTCTAAAGCCAGAAAACTGGCTGCACTCGAAAATTTTTTACAAAATCCAATAACCTCTTGATTAGTTTTTTCAAGAAGCATCTCTGACAATTCTGTTTGGAATTTATCTTTTTTCGCCTCAGCCCGTCGATAATAGATAAAGCGGTCGATAGCTATCGCTACTACGCTCAAAGAGCAAAGTAGTAGTATATACATAATTGGGCCGCCCTTATGAAAAAAATCGAATGTATTCATTTTCACATGTACCTCTCATATAAATTCAATTGTTTTTTCCTCACTTGAGGAAATTAAAGAAAAATAGTCCTTCAATCCTTTTGTCGCGATAACGTGTTGATCCTTTGTAACAAAAACCGCCTCAACCGCAGGAAATCTTTGCAAGACCTCCATACTTTTTTGTAACCCGAGAACCATAAGCCCAGAACCATTTACAGAGATCCCTGCTTCATCTCTACGATATATTAATGAGACACTGATAAGTTCAGAGGTTGGATATCCATTGTAAGGGCTTAGAATATGTGTATAAGGAGATCCATCCATCATAATATAACGCCGATAATCGCCTGATGTCTCCACCGTATCCCATTCATACAAAGCTATTTTTCCTAAAAGCGTATGAAAAAGTCGAGGATGTTGTATGCCAATGCACCACACCGACGCATCGGTTTTCTTGCCAATTGTACAGATATCTCCACCTGCACTGATCCATCCACTATTTAATCCACATTTCCATGCTGCCTCCGCTGCTAAGTGCAATGCATATTCTTTTGCTATTCCGCCTAAATCAATCTGCATATGAAGCAATGGCAAAAAAACACGCTGCTGCTCTAATTCGATTATCTTATAATTAACCAATGGCAAAACACGATCTATTTCTTCCTGACTCGGTCGAAAAACACCTTTGTTTCCTATCCCCCACAAATCTGTAATAGCACCGATCGTAACATCAAAAGCACCCAATAAATTTTCCGATAAAGTATTTGCTATATGAAGAATATCAAATACCTCCGGCGCTACACGGAAAGGACTTTTCCCAGCCATTTGATTGATTTTTGAAATTTCACTATTTGGATCAAAACGATTGCAAAGAGATTCTATTTTTTTAAATACTGCAAAAGCTGCTGCAAATGCCTGCTTTTTTTCCCCTTCATAACTTTGAATCTCAATAACAGTATTCATAAAACACTGTTGCTCGCTATATTGCCTAAGTTCCAAAAAGCAACCTCCTTTGCTGCAACTGATTATCAATATCATTTATTAATATATCATCTTTTTACGAAATGTCAACAAAATTTACCACATAAAATATCTCAACTATGCATTTATTTTCTTAACCTTAGAAATTTACATAATTTTTTTATCTTCTCAAGATGATTGTTCTCGAAAAAAATCTGTGGATAACTCAGTGTTTTGCCATTTAGCAAAACTACATGAATCTGTCCCCAATTTCTTATCTATTGTGGACTTCTTTGGGGATAAGTCAGCCATACTATTTTTATTGATTATTTCTACTGCTAAAAAACTTCAAAAATACTCATTGCTTCTGCTAGATCATTCGTATAACATAAGAGATAACAATGCTTAGCATACTTGTTCGGTATTTTTGTCAAATTTATCAGTATTTTATTTTCAAATCACTAAATTTTGTTTATACTTAGATTAAATAACAAAAGGTTATCTACACATAATTGGAGGCTATTATGACAATTTTAAAATATGATGACACCTGCGATGAATATATTACGCACAAGGATAAAATCAGTACAGCCAAGTGGCATCTTTTATCGGATGATACCACACAAAAACTCTCCGAAACTTTTAAAATACTCGGTGACCAAACACGCATCAAAATTTTAAGTTTACTTACAGGAAACGAAATGTGTGTTTGTGACATTGCCGATACACTGCAAATGGGACAATCTGCAATTTCACACCAACTGCGTGTACTCCGCGGTGCACGGTTAGTTAAATTTCGCAAAGAAGGCAAAGAAGCTTGGTACTCACTCGATGATGAACACGTTGTTAGCTTAATGAATCAAGGCTTAGAGCACATTAATCATGGCTAAAGGATGATGATGATGAAATCGACACTGCACAAAACAATATATTTAGTACTATTAACCACTCTTATTCTGTTTCTAACCCCACTAACAACTACCTATGCAGCTGTACTCCTTAAACTAAATTCCAGCGGTAGCACTGTTGTTACCCTGCAACAACGTTTGGCGGCCTTAAACTATATCATTACCAACGTTGATGGTATCTTTGGGCAGGAGACACGTCGCGCTGTAATTGCTTTTCAACGCGATAATCAACTCAACCAAACTGGTGTTGTCGATACCATAACCTGGAATACGATCAAAAACAATCAAATGCCCCGCAAAAAGCCGTCTCGAACCCAATCCCCAGCACTACAAGTAGGCGGTAATAAAAACGCGAATCCAACAACAGCTGCTATCATTACTACTTCAAGGAAGTACCTCGGTGTTCCTTATAAGTTTGGTGGCACTACCCCTAAAGGTTTTGATTGTTCAGGCTATCTCCAATACATATTTGCTGAAAATGGTATGAAAATCCCCCGCACCGCCGATGAACAATATAAAATTGGGACAAGCATTACGCAGCCCCAGCTGCAATCCGGCGATCTTGTCTTCTTTACAACCTACGAGAAAGGTGCCTCTCATTGTGGACTGTATATAGGCGACGGGAAGTTCATTCATGCGTCTTCGAGCAAAGGTATACATATCGATGAACTCAATAATTCCTACTGGAAACCTCGTTATATTGGCGCAAAAAGAATTATAAATAAAAAAAGTAGCTAGATCACTTTCTGCTAAGACTATTCTCAGCTTCCGTGATCTAGCTATTTTTATTTTGTTACGATGGATTTCTAGCGAATCGTATCATTAATTTCAATTACCCCCATTATTATAGACTCGATACCAATCATCCACACAAGCACTCATTATCATTTTTTCAAAATCAATTCATCTAGCATTTCTACGCAAGCCAATTGACTTGCATACGCTGTTGCCTCTGGCAAAACTGTAGTAATTTCTTCGATTGAATTTTTGACAATTCGAACAAAGTAATTTAAATCAACTTCTGTGATAAAAGGAATCACATAATTATCTTGATATTTTTTTTCCACGATATAGCTAAGCACCGCACTTGTCCCCGGCGTCATCCCTATCGGCCCGATGATTTCATGAAGCTTATTACTCATAAAACTAACTCCACCGCCATCTTGGCTTACTAGGATCGCTAGGTCGGCTAAAATATTTACTTTTTCTTGTGCATATTCGGCATTCTGCAAATTATAGCCCAAATCTGCGATTCTTTGTCCTAAGATTTGCGTACTTTTTTTCATTGCTCCAGCAACTCTCGGTAATGCTTCAGTATTAATTTGAACTGGATACCCTAAACTTTTAGCGGTATTGTACATACTATGCGCCACAAATAAGTTATCAGCAATACTATCGGCTCTTATCAAAAAAGTGGGTTGATCAAGCTTATTTGATAATTCTGGCCAATAGACTTTCCCTTCGACAACAATCGTTGGTATGTCTAACATACCTAATCTAGACATAATTTCATGTTTGATCCCTACGGCATTGTTTCCTTCCAAGTCCTCGTTGGGACCAATTCCGCCTTTTGATGCATTTACCGTACCAACAACAGCCACGGGGATCTCATTAAAGTCTAAAACAGCTCCTGCAATCATTCCACAAGAACCGGTTACATCCTCAAAACCTGCAATAAATTTCCCAGGAAAATTTTTCACAAAACTATCTAATGCTGCATTTGCGATGGCTGTTTGTAACGCTACCGGTACCTCATGAACACCCTGCCCATAAAAGCGACCAAAAACCTCCATTACCAAGGTATGTGTGCGGATTGCTTGGCGCCCGACAATCGACTTTGCCAGCTTTGCTTCGTGAATCGTAATGCCACGCCGTGCACTAGCACGCCCTACACCCCCTGACTCTGTTTCTACTTCGATATAACCCGCAATACCAGAAACAACACGCACCTCTTTAATGGTTAATGAAATACCTGTTGCCTCTTGAAATAATGATAACACCGTTGCCAATCCACCTGAATCATCTTGCACAAATTTTTTATTACTATGACAATGTCCACACCCCACATGACCTACGACCGCGATAACCGCCTCTTTTTCACTTACATGTAGTTTCATTATATCCACCTTCTTATATTCGTTAACTTTCTGATCAAAATTTATTTAGCTACTTTTGTATTAAACGACTGCTAATCCTTGTAGTTCTTTTGATTATGTAAGAAAAAATCCCTCGCCTAATCACTTAGATATTATGTACACAAAAAATAAATGTCACTATAAATAATCACGACTAGCAATTATTTATTAGACTATATCAACATTGATACAACTAATAAACACAACCACTAACATGATGATCATTTACAGTGACATTTCAAAATAATCTGCTCTATTTTATTATCTTACCCAGATACTATATTTCTAAACAAAATATTTCTTGATTACTACACTATATTTACACAAAAGAGTCTAGAATCCTGCTAATAAAAAAATAATACTCGTCCTCGCTAAAAATAGATAAAAACCGACGAGAAGGGCTATACCCCTATCGCCGGTTTTACTATTATTCAACCTTAGTTACGATTGTTTTTGTAATAATCGTCTTTGTCTTTATTCCGATTTTTAAATTTATTCCACAGCATCGAACCTACCATGAAAATCGCACCAAAGATAAGAACATTTGTTAATAAGCCTAAAATGTCGGAGAACATACCTGATCCCATACCGAACATGTTTCCGAGTAAGCTCCCTAACATCATACCACCAGCAAATAAACCAACATTACGCATCACATTGCCAAAAGCTGATCCACTTTGTGTTTTAGCAGCAGTTTGTGCACTTGTTTTGCTATTTGCTGCTGGTGCTTTATCGCCATAACTGTTTGCTGGAGCAGAAGCTTTATAACCTTCTTTATTCGTATCTGCTTTTGGCGTAGTTGCCGATTGTGAAGTTGAAGATCTCGGTGCTGGGGAAGATTTTGTTTTTCCTCCACCAATTGCTGCAAAGCTAACTGAATACATGGCAAAGAAACAAACCAACGCTATCGCAAATATTTTTTTAATTTTCATCTAACTATTCTTCCTCCTGAGCTGCTTTTACATCCTCTGGAAAAGCATAAATTTCTGATAAAGTATCTAATTCACCTGATAAATAACGATCAATATCATGTACATCCACATAAAAAGTACAATCGACTTCTAAATAGCCTTGTTCTTTTCCTTGGCTAACATTACGAATCGCCATTAAACGTTCCCGTAATTCTAGACATTCCTCACGGGTTGCATGTACGTTTAACTTGACTAATGGAACACCATAATCTCTAAGAACATCCTGCAGATTCAGTCTTTCTGACATTTCATCCTCCAAAATTTAAAATTTAACCTATGATGAAACTATTTTGTAAGTGATACTACAAGTATCTATAGCTACCTTCGCTACTGTTAGCCTAGGTTCCTTTATTCCTTACCTTATTATTATATACATTACTACGAAAAGATACAAACAATCTTTTCTTGCTTATAGAGACTGCCATAAAATACCTATCTGCGTTACTCGTCGCGCCTAGCATTTGGGCATCTTGTAACAGTCTCTTAAATTTTAAGGTTGTGTGTTTTTTAAAACGCACTCTTATAATATTTTGAGAATATTAAAGTTACAGTCACACTCAACCGCAGTGCGCCCTGTCTGTTTTATGGTTTCAACTAATTTCTCTTTCGTAACTGCAGTACTAGATTTTGCCCCAGCGGCATGCATAATTTTTTCTTCTTTAATTGTCCCGTCAATATCATTGGCCCCGAAGCCTAAGGCAAGTTGTGCCACTGGCAAAGTAAGCATCACCCAGTATGCTTTTATATTTTTTATATTATCAAGCATTAGCCTAGAAATTGCCATGGTTTTCAGGTCATCCCATAAGGTTGTCCGCTTAATTTTCCCTGCTAATTCCGTATTATCTGGATGAAAGGGGAAACAAATAAAGGTTTGGAATCCACCCGTTTCATCTTGCAATGTACGTAAAGATAGCAAATGATCAATGCGCTCTTCAATTGTTTCGATATGTCCATAAAGCATACTTGCATTTGTCTTAATTCCAAGGTCATGCGCTGTTCTTGCTACTTCTAACCATTCAGCAGCAGTGGCTTTATTAGGACATAATATACTTCTTACTCGATCCGACAAAATTTCTGCACCACCACCAGGCATTGCTTCCAGCCCAGCATCAATTAATTCTTGTAAAACTCCACGAATTGATTTGCCAGAAATCTTAGAAAAATGAGTGATTTCCACACCCGTGAACCCTTTTAAATGCAGCTGTGGAAATTTCTCCTTAATAATTTTAATCATATCAAGATAATACTCAAACGGCCATTCTGGATGAAGCCCACTGACGATATGGAGACTTCTCAGATCAGGATCTTTCGCTGCATTGCCAACAAGCTTTAGCACCCTTTCTTGATCCATAGCATACGCATTTTTACTATCACTATCGCAGCCAAACGCACAAAATTTACAACGCGAAGTACATATATTGGTAAGATTCACATGGCGATTTACATTATAATAAACATAGTCACCACTTATTCGCTTTCGAACAGTATCTGCCATATATCCAAGCCAAGACAAATCATTGCACGCGTATAAAGCCAGTCCATCTTCACGTGTTAGACGAATTCCATTTAATATTTTATTTTCAATTTCTTTTAAATTCGTAGCCAAATCATTACACTTCCTTTGTATACAATAAACGCCAGCTACATTATTCTACATTATTTTTTACAACCAGACAACTATTATTAATATAATAAAGTAAGTTAGCCATTAATATTCTTTATATACAAAAAAAGACCCAACCGAAGTTGAATCTTTTCATCTTAACTGGCAACTACCTACTTTCCCAGGGCGTTTCCACCCAAGTATCATTGGCGTGTATAGG
>JARBTT010000135.1 GCA_029240055.1 Anaerosinus sp. | reverse complement strand
TGATCAAAGATTCTGTTACACCTTCTCTTGCTATTTCTAGTATAGGAAAAATTCCATGACTACGGCTTTCTACTATAATCAAATCTACATCACGAATAAGTGCAATCACTTCTTCTAAATTTTCTTTTTCCTTCGTCTGTTGAATAATCGCATATTGATCTGGCGCTACAATCGCAATGGCATCTGCGCCTGCCTTAGTAAATTGCCAGGTATCTTTACCTTCTTTGTCCATTTCAAAACCATGCTCGTCACTTTTCACAACAGCGACTCTGAATCCCAATGATTTTATTTCGGGAATCAACTTTGTAATAAATGTAGTTTTTCCCGTACCTGATTTACTCGCTACAATCGATACAATTGGAATCTTACGTTTTTGATTGGCAGCTTTCACCTGCGCAAAAATAAATTCTTTTGGTGTATTTACATTAAAAAAGTTATCTTCTGTATCATCCAAAACAACAAATTTCGTTGCTACTTTATCGAAAAGTTTATCTACTTTACGTTCATTGTCGATTAACAATAATTTTTCAATTGGTTTGATACATTCTTTGCTATAAATAGCCATGAGCGGCTGATATTTTTCATTTTTCATTGGCACAATTGCCGCATAGTCTTGCTTGATATACTGCTCGAATTCCTCAACTAAAGAAAAATCAATGAACGGCATATCGCAAGGAATCACCAAGTTAAACTGTGATTTATTATAAACCAAGCCAGCATGGATACCAGAAAGCGGACCCATTTGACTATAAATATCTGAAATTACCTCTACATCTAAAAATTGAAATTGTTCCGGTTTATTGGTTACAATCACAATCTCACTAAACTTTGCTTGTTTTGCCATTTCTAAAATATGTTCAATAAACGTTTTTTCTTGCCACTCTAAAAAAGCCTTATCGCGTCCCATACGACTACTTTTACCGCCAGCAAGGATAATCAGACCAAGTTTCATCACGTTGACCTCCCGATTGTAGATATACTATGGACAGATAGGCCGCAGGCAGGTGATAACCTATCTTCGTACTAGTTTATAAGTGGTACGAAGATAGATGATTTTATTATCACACCATACTAAAAATAATTTCTGTTTGTCCTAGGAGTTTGTATTCGCCCATGTTCGCAGGAATAAATTTTGCAATCATTATGGTATTAATTATAGCATAAAACAATCCTAGCATAAATGCGCTACTTACTTTTATCGTAAGCAAAACAGGGTGCGAAATCGCACCCTGTTCATTTGTTTTGCCGTAATGCCACAAAATTAATCTAATTTTGCTTTTAACAAGTCATTTACCATTGCTGGGTTTGCTTTACCCTTACTTTGTTTCATGATTTGTCCCACCAAGAAACCAATGGATTTTGCATTACCAGCTTTATAATCTTCAACTGGTTTTGGATTCGCAGCGATAACGCTATCTACGATGCCTTCAATTTCTTTCGTATCGGTAATTTGGACTAAGCCTTTTTCTTTTACGATTTTTTCTGGAGCATCGCCAGTTTTCCACATTTCTTCAAACACGGTTTTAGCAATTTTACTAGAAATCGTACCCTTGCTGATTAAATTAACCAGTTCAGCTAATCTTTCAGCTGTTACTGGGCTTTCCGAAATGGATTTACCTTCGCCATTTAAGTTTTTCGCTAAGTCACCCATCATCCAGTTTGCAACTAGTTTTGCATCGGCTTTTTGTGCAATCGCAACATCAAAGTATTCTGCCATTTGACGTGTTGTTGTAATAATCGCAGCATCATATTCAGATAAGCCACAATCTGCCATGAGACGTTTTTTACGTGCATCAGGAAGCTCTGGCAACCCTGCACGAATCGCTTCAATTTGTTCATCGGAAGTGATGATTGGCACAAGATCTGGTTCAGGTAAATAGCGATAATCGTTTGCTTCTTCTTTTGTACGCATAGAAACGGTCATGCCTTTTGCTTCATCCCAAGTCCGTGTTTCTTGAACAATGTGACCACCGTCATCGAGGATTTCTGTTTGACGTTCAATTTCATAAGCAAGTGCGCTTTCGATCATTTTGAACGAGTTCAGATTTTTCATTTCAGCTTTCGTACCAAGCTTTGTTGTACCAGTTTTTCTTAGTGATACGTTAACATCGGCACGAAGATTGCCTTCTTCCATCTTACAATGAGAAACATCAATATATTCTAAGATAGATTTGATTTTTTCCATGTAAACACGTGCTTCTTCTGGTCCTGATAAATCTGGTTCGGATACGATTTCGATCAATGGTACACCCGTACGATTGTAGTCAACGCAAGCGGAAGACGAATCGTTAATCGTTGTCCCTGAATGAACCAATTTACCAGCATCTTCTTCCATATGGATTCTCGTGATGCGAATACGCTTGGTTTGTCCGTTCACTTCAATATCTAAGTAACCATGTTCAGCAATTGGCAAATCGAATTGAGACGTTTGGAAGTTCTTTGGTAGATCTGGATAGTAATAATTTTTACGATCAAATTTACTAAATTTATTAATTTTGCAATTGAGTGCAAGACCTGCTTTGATTGCAAACTCAACTACTTTTTCATTAATAACTGGCAATACCCCTGGTAGTCCTAAACAAACTGGACATACATGTGTATTTTGCTCGCCACCAAACGTGGTTGGGCAGCCACAAAATATTTTTGTATTGGTTTTTAATTCACTATGGACTTCAAGTCCAACGACTGTTTCGTAACTCATTATTTAGCCTCCCGCAATGGTGCAATGCTCTTGTGAAACTCATTGTTTTGTTCAAATGTATAAGCAGTGCGGATTAGAGTTTCCTCCCCGAGTGGTTTCCCAATGATTTGCAAACCAATTGGCATACCATCATCACTAAAGCCACATGGCACAGAGATCCCCGGTACACCTGATAAATTCACAGGAACCGTACAAACGTCTTGTAAATACATTTTCATTGGATCACTCACCATATCACCAATTTTATAAGCTGGCGTTGGCGCGATCGGCGTAACGAGTACATCGACTTTTTCAAACGCTTTATCAAAGTCTTGTTTCACCAAAGTACGAACTCTTAATGCTTGTAGATAATAGGCATCATAGTAGCCAGCGCTTAATGCATAAGTACCAAGCATAATACGACGTTTTACTTCTTGACCAAATTTTTCACTACGTGTTTTCTTAAACATGTCGACAATATCAGTACCTTCGACGCGTGCGCCATAGCTTACGCCATCATAACGTGCGAGATTGGAACTTGCTTCTGCCGTCGCGATTAAATAGTAAGCAGATATCGCATATTCTGTATGAGGCATAGAAACTTCTACAATTTCTGCCCCCATATCTTCTAATTGTTTGATTGCCCCGCGAACTGCTTTTTCTACGTCCGCATCCATACCTGCAACAAAATATTCTTTTGGCAGACCAATTTTTAAACCTTTTACATCTTTTGTTAAAGATTTTGTATAGTCTGGTGCTTCAGCATTAATGGAAGTAGAATCGTTTTTATCATAACCTGCGATAATATTCATTACGTGTGCACAGTCAGTCACATCGCGAGTGATCGGTCCAATTTGATCTAAAGAGGATGCAAAGGCAACAAGCCCAAAACGAGAAACACGACCATATGTAGGTTTCAACCCAACAAGACCACAGAAAGCCGCTGGTTGGCGAATCGATCCACCAGTATCAGAACCAAGTGACCATATTGCAGTCCCTGCGGCAACTGCAGCAGCAGACCCACCACTAGAACCACCTGGTACACAATCGATATTCCAAGGATTGTGGGTAGGATAAAAAGCGGAATTCTCAGTAGAACCGCCCATGGCGAATTCATCAAGATTCGTTTTACCAAGGATCACTGGATTTACGGCATTTAATTTTTCAACAACCGTAGCATTATAAGGTGGTACAAAGTTTTCTAACATTTTAGATGCACAAGTTGTTTTTACGCCTTTTGTACAAATGTTATCTTTTATGACCCCAGGAATCCCTTCTAAGAAGGAAATTTCTTCACCTCGGGCAATTTTTTCATCGACAGCTTTCGCTTGTGCAAGCGCGGCTTCTCTTGTTTGTGTTATGTAAGCTTTCACTTCACCTTCAACTTCGTCAATACGAGCAAAAAGGTCATTTGCGAGTTCTACAGCTGTAATTTCTTTATTTATTAACATGTCATGAAGCACATGTGCTGGTTTGTTAAATAAATTCACTGGTGTTCCTCCTAACCTTCCATAATTTTCGGTACTTTAAAGTAGCCATTTTCTTGTTCTGGTGCATTGGATAATGCTAATTCACGATCAAGGGAAGGTTTTACTTCATCGGCACGGAAAACATTTTTTAATGGTAATACGTGAGCAGTTGGTTCGACACCTTTCGTATCAAGACTAGTCAAAACATCCGCATATTCTAAAAATGCATTTAACTGACCAGTATACGTTTCTACTTCTGCTTCAGGAATTTCAAGGCGTGACAACAATGCCACATTCTCAACATCTTTACGCGTAATTTTCATTTTTTCACCATCCAGTTTTACTCTATCATTGCCTTAGCATGAATAATCTATACTATTACAATTTTACCCTTCATTTTATCATATTAATGAATCGATGTAAAATTTTCAATCTTAAAATAAGCGAAAGCTACTCACTTTTTTGGGGTAAGTAGCTTTTATTTATTTTTGACTTTTTACTTAGGGTACCATCGTTTTGAACTGGTCTTCATCAAGCACAGTAACACCTAATTTTTCAGCTTTTTCTAACTTGCTACCTGCTTCTTCACCAGCTAAAACATAGGTTGTCTTCTTACTAACGGAACCTGCTACCTTGCCGCCAAAAGCTTCGATGATATCAGCTGCTTGTTTCCGTGACATCGTCGGCAAGGTACCAGTTAGCACAAACGTCATCCCAGCAAAAATTTGTTCGTGTAGAATTTCTGGTTTATCTTGCGTTAATTTAACGCCAACTTGTTGTAAAGCATCGATTAACGCCAAATTTTCTGTTTGCGCAAAATAAATAATAATACTTTGGGCAATTTTATCACCAATATCATCTAGTTCCAGTAAGGTTTCTACCGTACAAATTTTTAACGCATCCATACTACCAAAATGTTTTGCCAACGTTGTTGCCGCTTTAATCCCCACAAATCGAATGCCCAGCCCAAACAGTACACGAGCCAATCCCGCATTTTTACTGGTCTCAATCGAGGCAAGTAAATTATTTACTGATTTTTCAGCCATGCGTTCTAACGTGAGTAGCTCTTCTTTCGTCAAACGGTATAAATCGGCAACCGTTTGAATAAGCTTTGCTTCTAATAAACTGGTAACAACCGCTGGACCAAGTCCATCTACATTCATCGCATCACGCGATACAAAGTGAATAACGCCTTCACGAATCAAGGCTGGACAGGATGGATTGCTGCAGCGATACGCTGCTTCCGTTTCTATCCGCTTAGCAGTACTGCCACACTCTGGGCAAGTATGCGGCATAACAAAAGGAATCTCTTGCCCCGTACGTTTTTCCAGCAATACTGAAATCACTTCCGGAATGATTTCCCCTGCTTTATGAATGACAACCGTATCACCAATACGAATGTCTTTTTCATTTATATAATCTTCATTGTGCAGTGTTGCTCTGCTAATTGTTGAACCTGAAAGTAATACTGGCGTTAAGTCCGCTGTTGGCGTAAGTACCCCAGTGCGTCCAATACTAATACTAATATTCTCTACCACAGTGGTCGTTTGTTCCGGCGGAAATTTATAAGCGATTGCCCAGCGTGGATCTTTTGCTGTTGAACCTAACATTTCTTGGTCTGCAAGATGATTTACTTTCAACACCATCCCATCAATAGCAAAGGGTAACTCATGCCGTTTATCCGCCCAACTTGCACAATATTCAACTGCCGCATCTACATCGGTAAACTTTTTATATAATGTATTGACTTTAAAGCCCAACGCCTGTAAAAATTCAAGCGTTTCGCTATGTGTGGTAAGTGCTACGCCTTCATGCGCACCAATACCATAAAGCAGGGCATCTAATGAACGTTTTGCCGCTTCCTTTGGATCCAGCTGACGGAGCGAACCCGCTGCCGCATTTCTCGGATTGGCAAAGAGTTGTTCATCCATTTCTTCACGCTCTTCATTTAAACGAATAAATTCTTTATGGGGCATATAAACTTCACCGCGAACTTCGAGAAATGTTGGAATGCCAAATTTATTTGCTTTTAATTCTAACGGGATTGACTTAATTGTTTTAATGTTTGCTGTAACATCTTCACCAGTAGCCCCATCGCCACGTGTTGCCGCTCTCACTAAGGTACCATGTTCATACACGATATTGATCGCAAGTCCATCAATTTTATGCTCGACAACGTACTCAATATCCGCTGTTGTTTCTAACCCACTTTGTACGCGTTGATGAAACGCAACTAATTCTGCGCCAGAAAAAACATTGCCGAGACTACGCATCGGTGTAAAGTGCGTTACTTTTTGAAAACCAGCCGCCGGTGGCGCACCAACTCGTTGTGTTGGCGATTGCGCAGTAATTAACTCTGGATACTTTGCTTCCAGTTCATTTAATTGTTTCAGTAGTGCATCATATTCATAGTCTTCAATTTCAGGATTATCGAGGACATGATACCGGTGCATATGATAATTAATCTTGCTGCGCAATTCCACGATCTGAGCTTCTGCCACACTTTTACTTGTCATTTTATCACTCATAAAATATCCCCTTCTATTGATAGTAAAACGGGCGAACAATGTTCGCCCCTATTCACAAAAAAAAATATAAAATTATGCTTTGGTTATCGGTGCATATTTTTGCATCAATGATTTGATGCCTTGGTCTGGGAACGCAATTTGCAATTCCACTTCTTCGCCACTGCCTTTGACTGTTACAACCGTACCAATACCCCATTTACCATGTTTTGCTTTATCACCGGCACGCCAGCTAACATTATTATCTGGTCTGATCGCTGGGCCAGTCGTATTTACGGTTGGAGCAGTTTGCATTTGATTCGTTGGTCTAAAACTGCCGCTAAAGCCAATCTGATTATTATTACTTG
>JARBTT010000134.1 GCA_029240055.1 Anaerosinus sp. | reverse complement strand
TTTTGGTAAACCAAATTCATCACCAATCGCCACGCGAACGGATGGTGCTACTTGCACAATAACATGTTTACTTGGATCTTGTAGTACGTTTAGAACTTTTTGTGTATTATCTCGTTCAACGATTGCCCCTACTGGACAGACAGAACTACATTGCCCACAGAGAATACAGTCTGTTTCTAGTAGTGGTTTATTATAAGCGGTTGTTACTGCAAAATCTTCCGAACGGCCAGAGTAAGTTAATGCATTCACTCCTTGCGCCTCATTGCAAACTTTTACACAACGGCCACATTTTACGCATTTTGATAAATCACGAACAATACTTGGATTCTTATCATCAATAATACTTGGTTCACTTATTTTTTCTAACTGAGGTTTTAAAACATTAAAACGGCTACATAATTTTTGTAAATCACAATTCTGATTTCTCGCACAGGACAAACAGTTTTGCTCATGGTTTGCTAAGATAAGTTCTAAAATCCCCACTTGTGTATCACGAACGAGTTTGGTATCGGTATGAATTTCCATGCCTTCCCATACTTCAGTAGAACATGCCGCAAGTAGTCTTCTACTACCAACAACTTCAACTGTACAAATTCTACAATGGGCTTTGATTGTTTGATCAGGATGATAACAAAGATGAGGAATATCGATATGTATTTTTTTAGCCGCTTCCAGTATTTTTGTACCTTGCTCTACTTGAAGGGGAATATTATTGATTTTTATATTAACTGTACTCAAAATCTACACCTCATTTTATTTAATTTGAAAAGCTTCTTCAAAATTTTTCATAGCCGAAACCAATGCACTTTGTGCTGTTTCACCTAAGCCGCATAAAGAGGACATCGCCATAATCTTTGCAATTTTACGCATAGAAGCTAAATCAGCTGTCGTATGGGTACTTTCTGCGACTTTTTTCAGCAACAATTTTATATGACGATTCCCCTCTCTACAAGGAGTACATTGCCCGCAACTTTCATGAGAGAAAAATTCTTGTGTAGTTCTTAAGAAATCAATCACACTCGTGCGTTCATCTACTACTAGAATCGCACCTGACCCCACGCCTACACCATCTTTCCGTAAATCTTCATAAGTGTAAGGTGTATCTAAGATACTCTTTGTTGCAATTTTACCTGAAGCACCACCAAATTGAATCAATTTGATTTCGTTATCGTCAACAATACCGCCAGCTAAACCATAAACAATATCACGTACTGTAACCCCAAATGGAATTTCAAAAACACCTGGATTTTTTACATTACCACCAACGCTAACTAATTTTGTTCCGACCGAGCCTTCTGTACCATAAGTTAAGTATTTTTTCTCATCATCTAATAGGATACTACTCACGAGTGATAGGCTTTCCACGTTATTTACGCAAGTAGGTAAATTATATAAACCGCATTGTTTGATAAATGGTGGCTTCATCCGAGGACGACCACTTTTTCCTTCTATGGATTCCACAAGTGCAGTACCTTCACCACATACATAAGCACCAGCACCAGAATAAAGATGAATATTATAGTTAAAGCCTTTACCTAAGATGTTCTCACCTAAGAAGCCATAGGTTTTTGCTTGTTTGATTGCATCTAAAATAAGTGGTCTAAGATGGCTATATTCTTCGCGTAAATAGATATAACCATTTTGAGCATCTACTGTATAGCCAGCAATAATCATTCCTTCGATTAAATTAAAAGGGTCATGTTCAATTAAGGTACGGTCTTTAAATGTACAAGGTTCACCTTCGTCGGCATTACAAACGACCACTTTATTATCAGCAATAACCGATTTCGCCTGTGACCATTTTTTTCCCATATCATAGCCTGCACCACCACGGCCTTTGATTTTTGCCGTTGCAAGCGTCGATGCTATTTCTTCACCTGTCATATTAACCGCTTTTTTCAAAGCGTTAAATCCGCCGATTGCCATATAAGAACCAATGGATTTCACATCATATTTACCAAAGTTTTTTGTCATAAAACACACAGCTTTACTCATTGGGCTCTTCTCTCCTTTAAATCAATTCGTTTAACATATCAGCAATTTTTTCTTTTGTGGTCAGATGACCATACACTTTGCCATTTACTCTTACCGCTGGTGCGACATCACATCCACCAAAGCAGGCTACGCTCTCCAATGTAAATCGACCATCATACGTGGTCTCGTTTAAATCAATATTTAACAGTTCTTTTAACGTTTCAAATAAATTGTCATTATGATTAATTTTACAAACAATACTATTGCAAACTTGAATCGGATATTTTGCTCTAGGCTTATCTGATATAGATGAATAAAATGTAATACAATCATAAATTGTCGTAATTTTAACATCTAATTTATCTGCCAAATAATAAGCTACTTCTGTTGGAATGTAGTGATTAGGAATCACTTCTTGAATATCGAGTAAGATACCAACCAGTTTAGAACCGTCATTGTCATGCGCAAATAAGATAAGATCAATTTGCTTTGCAAGTTCTTTTGTTAAAACTTTGTCATTTGTACCGAATGCCATAATAAAAAAATACCCCCTCATTATAATGAAATTAAATATAATCGATAAATCAACGGATACTGTATACGTTTTTACCTAAAAAAATAAATTTTTCTAAATTGTCAAACAATAAAGATACACATTAATGAGTTATAAAATTCTTAGTTATATGATAGATAATTAAAGTAATTAATTTACAATATTCGTCAATTAAATTGTGACATTGATACTTATTCTATATGATAGGTACTAAATCCTTTTCAGAATATCTATAAATAAAAAGTTGTAATTTTATGAAAATTTAAAACCGCAATTTTCTTGGAAACACAAGAAATACGTGGTTTTTTTCACATTATTCTTCATGTATAAAAATTCACAAAAACAAGTATTTATCCAAATATACTTCCCCTAGAAAACAATCATGGAATAAATTATCAATTCAAATGAACTTCAAAAAATTAGTGTTTATGATTGAACTTATAACAAAGTAAGAACAACATCATTGTCATACATACCTTAAAGTGCGATTTATATTTATCAATTGAAGGGATATGATCTTCCATGGAAAAAAATTTTTTAACCAAATGCATCGTTACTGTATTGGCCTGTAGTTTTTCAGCAACTACATTTGCCAGCACTCTGAACTTTGCTCCACTGATTCCACTAGAAGGCTTTGGTCAGCCGCTACAATTTATATTACCGATGCAAAAATAACAACCAATGCTGAAGGTTCAAATGCAATTTTTGCAACTGGCAAAAACTCTAACATTAACCTATCTAATGTTAAAATTAATACCAATGCAAGCTCTTCGCGAGGTCTTGATGCTACGTTAACTGGTACAGTAAATGCAAAGAATGTTGATATCACAACGCAAGGTGCTCATTGTGCTGCACTTGCAACTGACCGAGGTAATGGTACAATCAATGTCATTGGTGGTACTATGCACACTGTTGGTGATGGTTCCCCTGGTATCTATTCCACTGGTGATATCAATGTATCCGATGCAACACTTACTGCTACAGGTTCTGAGGCAGCAGTCGTTGAAGGAAAAAATACAATTACATTAAATAACACCACATTATCCGGCGCGAAGAAACAAGGCGTTATGCTTTATCAAAGCTTCTCTGGTAATGCTGAGGTTGGAACAAGTAAATTCACGATGAATGGCGGCTCACTTACAGCTGAAGAAGGGCCTCTGTTCTACGTGACAAATACTGAATCCATCATCAAGTTAAACAACGCAAAATTACAGCAAAACTCTGGCATTCTCTTAAACGTCGGTGCGGGTATTTGGGGTAATCAGGGAGCTAATGGTGCAACCGTTGAATTTAATGTGCAAAATCAACTATTAGATGGTGATATTGTCTGCGATGCTATCAGCAATGTACAATTGATCTTACAGCAAAATTCTAAATTAAATGGTTCTATAAACAAAGAAAATACAGCAAAATCATTATCCTTAACATTGGATAAAACAAGTTCTTGGAATGTAACTGCCAACAGTTATTTAACCACCTTAACCACTGCTGATTCTACGTTATCCAACATAACCGATAACGGTTTCACCATCTATTATGATGCAAATAATATAGCCAATCAATGGTTAGAAAATAACACTTACATACTAAGAGATGGGGCAAATTAACGCCAAACAACTAAATAATCAGCAAAATACCGTATTGATGAAATTGATCAATACGGTATTTTGCTGATTATTAAAATTTAGCGATATAACGAAACATCATCAACCAATACGCTGCCAGTTCCTGTTTTCGTAAAAGTGATAACAAGTCCCATTGTGCCTATTGGAGCGATATTGGTAATGCGCTGAATAAATACATAGTTATTGCCAGAAAATCTTTCGTCAATTCTAATTGGATTTGTGGTGTTATCCAGTGCATTATTATTCCCTGGCTGCCATAAAGCAGTTGCAGCAAAAAAACCATTGGCATTATTTAATCCTTGCGCGTTGACTGAAAAACTAAATTTATAGGGACAACCAGCTGTTAATCCATTAATCGTTTGGGTTAGGGTTGCATTCGTAGCAGGAGCAGCACCTAACTCAGCAGCAACGTTACCTGTTAATGGTGCAAGTGTATCTGCAGCAATATTCGTACCAGTCCAATTTGCAAAAACATTGCAATTTCCTCCCACTGGACACGGAATTTCAAAACTTGGATTTTGCACCAACTCTACAGTTTGCGGACAAGCTCCTTCGGGGCAAGTACATGAACCTACTGGGCAAGTGCATGATCCTTTTGGACAGGTACATTGATCATCTTGGCAATGCGGTGATGGCTTTGGGCAAAAACAATCATCTTCGCAATATCTATTTTTTTGCTCAATAGAGCTAGTTTTGTTTAACAATTCGTCTTTATTTTCCAATTCACTTCTTCCTTTCATTAACATAAATATAGTTATGTTATATGATATGCACCAAACAAAATAATGTTCATTACGCATAAGGAAGCTAAAAAACAAAACCGTTTACTTTAAGCCAAAAGTTGGCATAATTCTATAAATAATGTCGTGCATCAAATCTTCATCATTACTTACACCGATAATATCTGCCACTTTTTTCACCTCAGGTTGTGCATTGGCTGGAGCGACACCTAAATGCGCTAGTTTTATCATTTCGATATCGTTCTGAAAATCCCCCGTAGCAACAACGACTTTATTTTTATATTCTTCCATTTTTAAAATTTCACCAAGCATACTACCTTTGGATATTGATTTACCAACAAGTTCAAGATAAATTGGAGCAGAAAAAAAGTAGTTCATCGCTTTATCCAGTTGGAATCCCACTAATACTTCACGAACGGTAAGTAAATTCTCATTTGTATCACACAAGAGAATCTTGATCCATTCTTTATCTAAAATTTCATCTAGCTCTGCATAAACAAATGCTTGTTTTTCACGTTCCATATGCTCATCAACATTTTTAGGATCAGTAACGATATAAAGCTCTTCTTCCGTAAAAATTTCGATACACATATTGGGAAACACTTGAATACAATGCCTAATAAACTGGACTAAATTTTCCCCTTGTACTGGGGCAGTCTTAATAAATTTCTGTTTATTCCAATCAAATAATGCTCCCCCATTATAAAAAATACATGGTGCATTGACAGTTAAGTCCTGCATATAGGGACCAACATTATGTTGGGTTCGCCCCGTCGCAATGGCAAATTTGCCGCCCTGTTTTATAAAATGGTCAATTGCAGCTTTATTTTTTTCGGATACTTCATGTTCACTATTGGCTAACGTCCCATCCATATCTGTTATTAAAAAGAAATCTTTGTATGACTTCATAAAATTACCCCTTTACTCTCTAATAATACAGCCGGTATTTTTTACAAACTCCGTCGGTGAAGTCTGTGTATATTTTTTAAAAACAACACAAAAGTTTTTATAATCACTAAATCCCGTTAAATCAGAAACTTCGTAAACACGATATGTACCTTTTTTCAATAGACTAATTGCTTTTTGAATGCGATACTTCGACAATAGTTCCAAAAAGGTATGAGAGGTAGCCTCTTTGAATTTACGACTGAGATAACTGGTACTAACATTCAGTTCTTCCGCTAAAGCTTCCAAACTAATTTTCTCATTGTAATGATCACGTATTTTATAAAGAGCTTGCGAAACATAACTATTATTTAACGTATCTTGCGTTAAATAAATATCCCAATCAACCAATTTATCTAACTCTTTTTTCTTGGTAAGTTCCATAATGTTAGAGTATACTTTATTGTCTTGCATCGTCTGTTTCACCCGATTGATCGTTACTGCTAGCTCATCCTCATCCACTGGTTTTAGTAAATAATCAGAAACCTCTAATTTCATTGCTTTATGCGCATAATCAAACTCAGTATAACTAGTTAAAATAATGCTCTTAAAGGATGGTAACTCCGAACTTTTTGCCATCTCTAACATCTCAATGCCATTCATCTCTGGCATAATAATATCCAAAATCACGATATCTGGTCTATGTTTTTTTATCATTTCTAAGCCGACTTTACCATTCTCAGCATCACCAACGATCATACAATCCATCGAAAGCCAATCAATCGTATAGGCTAACCCCTTGCGAATAATGTCTTCATCTTCGACAATCAATACTTTTAGCATTGATCTCACCCCCATACACTTCTACAAACTTTCGATTTTTCTGTGAACTGGTAAAATAATCTTAACTACTGTTCCTTCATTTTCTTTACTCATAATCTCTAAGCCATACAGATCACCATACATCAAATGAATCCGCCGATTCACATTATAAAGACCCGAGTGCTCTGAACGATTTGTCTTGGAATCCAGCCTTTGGCGAATTTCCGTTAAAGTGTCTTCCTGTATGCCAGCCCCATTATTATAAATAACGATGCTAAGCTGCTCCTCATAGAAAGTGATTTCCATTTCCACCATCAAATGTTGACAATCTTTAAAACCGTATTTGATCGCATTCTCAATAATTGGCTGAATCACCAGTTTTGGTACAATACATTCTTTTATTGGATCAAGTTTGGTCATAAACTTAATATTCTCTAAGGTGTTAAATAAAAAATGGGGATTAAACTGCGATTCTAATTGCTTAATTTCCGATATCACCGTTTCTCGTGCTTTTTCTTTATTGGTATGAATTAGCTCTTTTAGACTACTTAACATTAAATTATAGGATTCACCAATGATTTCAAATTCATTGTTTGTATTGATAGCCACTTTTTTATCAAGATCGCCATTTTTTACAGCTGTAAAGGCATCCACCAATTGGTCAATCATTTTTGTTTTTTCTTCTGCCTGTTTTTTAACACTTATAACAATCATTACGGTCAAAACAAATAATACGCCAATTAAAATGTATACCGCGTTGGTAAATTGCGTTACCATACTACCAATGGCATTAAAAGCATAAACAGTCAAGGCACCACTTAGAATTTCTTTTTGATTCACATAATACTTCTTACCTTCAAACGAAAAGTAACCACTGGCATCTCTAAACTCTGGTCTAATCTTATTCATCGGGTCACAAAAGATATCATCCGTACAAATCGGCGTATTCTCATAGGGATCTGTTACCACAATATGTACATAAGGATTGGACATGCCATTCAAAATTTGCGCACCAGAGAGGATAAAGATAACATAACCTTTTATTTGTCCTTTTTCTAGTACAGCCTTACCTACTGCAATATCCATAGGTTGACTAAATCTTTTCGCGTTACCGATAAATGAAAATACCGGCACTGCTGGCTTATCCTTTATTTGTCTAATAATCCCCCAAGTTGTAGTCTTGGCAATTCGCGCAAACTCCGGTTCTTGACTTTTACTAGAAATCAGCATATTCATCTGTTCATCAAAGATATAAAAATCCGTATAAACACCCGTCTGATTTGTGTACTCATAAAGCTTTTGATACATTTCAACCTTGCTCGCCTGATTTTCTTGCAACTTAGATAAATCCGAAAAACTAGCAATTTCATTTGCTTTTTCCATATATCCAGAAATTAATGTTTCGAGTGAATCGCAAACAACTGCTAATTTGCTTTGTGTACGCCCAAGAACACTGGTATTCCAATACGTAAAGGCAAGGGCAAAACTGATCAGGGAAATAATAAAAATCGGGATGAGCGCATACAGTGTAAAAGTTCGCCTTAGTTCATCTTTCAAATGGTTCACTTTTCTACTCATGTTTTCACCCCGATCTCTTTCACCTAAATACTAGCCGATAAGCTACCTGCATTCTTATTATAAACTAATATCCTTGTTTCCTGATACCCTAAAGAATAAAAGTAATGCAGCAATCGTTGTAATGGTCAAAATTGTTGACAAGGCAGCCGCTGTCCCATAACTTGCTCGAATAACTTCGGTGTAAATCGCAACCGACATCGTTTTTGTTTCACCAGTATATAAAATAACCGAAGAACTTAATTCACTAATACAAGTGATCCAGCTTAAAATCGCTCCAGATAATACCCCTGGAATCATCATAACAGCGGTAATTTTAAAGAACGTTTTCAGTGGCGATGCGCCTAAACTAATGGATGCCTCTTCTACACTCGGACTAATTTGATAAAGAATCGCCGAACTAGAACGAAGTGTATAAGGCAAACGACGAATGACTAAGGAGATAATGATGATTGCCGCAGTCCCAGATAAAATCATTGGATCTTCATTAAATGCCAAAAGTAAGGTGATACCTAGTACAGACCCCGGGATAATATAAGGGAACATGGTCAACGTATCAATCATTTCAGTAAGCCAACTTTTTCTGCGTGTTGTGATATACGCAACGAGCATACCGAAGAAAACAATGATGAAAATAGCAATGAAAGAATACACATACGTATTGGTAATTGCTGAACCGAGGTTTGCAAAAATTGTTTCATAACTTTCAAAAGAAAAACCTGCTACGAACATTGAACCATTTGTTTTTAAGAAAGAAGTGTAGGTAACCGTAATCTGCGGAATAATCGATAAAAATACCAAAAGGTAAATACCAGCATGCATTACCATATTGTTCATCCCTGCTAATTGTTTGGCTTGCATTGGTCTAAGCGAACTCATGGTAAAAGATTTTTTGCTGATTACAT
>JARBTT010000133.1 GCA_029240055.1 Anaerosinus sp. | reverse complement strand
AGGTGATCGCACCGTCCATATTATGCGGTTGCTTTGTTAATTGAATTCTATTGAGATAAATCATAAATTGAATGAACAATGCCTTGCTTAATAAAGTGCTGCCAAATGCATCCGTTGTCATAATCGTTTCTAATTCGGTTAATATGGATTTTAATTTATCTTTGCTATTTGTTTCTAGTCGAATTAAATTAGATTTTTTTTCTTTGATGAGTTGAAAACATAGGGAAATATCGCAATCATTACTACGATAAGCTTCGATTAAACTCGTATTCACCCAGATAATAATTCTTTCATAAGTTTCTGAAGGATCAATCAGTGGCTTATGAATATCATGATTGTCAACCAATAGGATGTCGCCTGGTTTTAGTAAATAAGCTTTACCTTCAATAATATATGTTACTTTTCCCGATAAAAAAATGATGATTTTTTTAAAATCATGGTAATGAAATTCAAATTCTTGCTGCTTTTTATCTTTTAGATGAAATAGTTGAAAATCTTTATGTAAATAGCCAGATTTATTTTTTGCATATTGATTATATATTGGAATCATCTCCGTTTTATAGTATTAAAGCATTTTTTGCAATGTTTTAAGCAATATATACGCTATTAATAGTAAAAATGTTGTATATACTTATAGTATAAGGTAAATAGTTAAGGAAAGATATTTTTATTTTAAAAATGCAAAGATTAAATTTTGGGGGTAAAACATATGAATTTTCATTTTTCGAAATGGCATGGTATCGGTAATGATTTTGTTATTGTAGATGGCAGGAAAGAACAGATTGATGATTATAATCAAGCCGCGATTGAAATTTGTGATCGTCATTTTGGGGTAGGAGCAGATGGCTTAGTGATGATTTTACCATCGGAAATAGCAGATTTTAAAATGCGTATTTTTAATTCTGATGGTAGTGAAGCTGAAATGTGTGGTAATGCGACACGTTGTATTGCTCGGTATCTATACGAACAAAAATTAACAACGAAAACCAAAATAGTCATTGAAACTAAAGCTGGGATGATTAAACCAGAAATTATTTTTAAAAATGGAAATTTTGAGACGGTGAAAGTGGATATGGGAGAGCCAATTTTAGCGGCAGAGGATATTCCTGTTGCTGGTTTTGGCAAAGAGCAAGTGGTTCATAAGGAATTAACAGTTTTGGATAAAACGTATCAAATTACCTGTGTTTCCATGGGAAATCCGCACTGTGTTATTTTCGTTGAAGATATCAATGCAGTGGAACTTGAAAAAATTGGACCAATGATTGAAACACAGCCAATGTTTCCTAAAAAAATAAACGTAGAGTTCGTAGAAGTAAAAAGCAAAGATCATCTTAGGATGCGTGTATGGGAGCGTGGCGCAGGTATTACCCTAGCTTGTGGGACAGGATCTTGTGCAACTATAGTAGCTGCGATTTTAAATGAAAAAACAGGGCGCAGTGCGAAAATTGAATTAGATGGTGGCGATCTATATGTAGAATGGGGGGAGGATAATCACGTATACTTATCCGGGCCAGCCGAAGAAGTTTTTAGAGCAGAATATGTGAAATAATTGTGATGAGCCCCAGTGAAGTTCAAGAAAATGAATTCCGCTGGGGTTTATTTTAGGTTCTAAATATAACGACAAAAAAGGCATGTACATAAATGTACATGCCTTAATTTAATTAAAGATTAACGATGGTTTTTAAAGAATTCTAATGCCACTTCTGGGAATAATGCATAAGAAAGAACATCTTCAGTAGAAGCATTTGGATAACCTTTTTCAGCTAATTCAGCTTTAAGTTTTTCCATTTGTGGTTCGATATCATCAGCTGGACGGTAGTCAATGATTGGCTCATCGCCAATGATTGCTTCACGAACTTCTGCAGCAACCGGCATTGGTGTTTTACCATATTTACCACGCGCTAAATCTTTTACTTCGCGAGGTACGATTGCATAACGTTTACCCATCATTACATTAAATGTAGCCATAGAACCAACAATTTGGCTAGATGGAGTAACTAGTGGAGGATAACCAAGATCAGCACGAACGCGAGGCATTTCTTCAAGTAAATCTTGATATTTATCTTCCATACCTTGTTCTTTTAATTGGTTATAAAGATTTGAAAGCATACCACCTGGAATTTGGAAATCAAGAACGTTAGGATCAACATCAAAATGATTTTTTAATTTAAATTCATTGATAACTTTATTTTTAACGCCTAAGAAGTGTTGGGCGATAGGAGTTAACGCTTTACGGTCAATGCCTGTTGCATATTCAGTGCCTTCTAAAGCAGCAATCATTGTTTCGGTACAAGGTTGAGAAGTACCAAGTGAGAATGGTGATAATGCACAGTCAATGATATCTACACCAGCTTCAATTGCTTTCAAGTATGTCATAGAACCAAAACCACTCGTATAATGTGTATGTAATTCGATTGGTAATTTTACAGCAGCTTTTAATGATTTTACAAGATCTTCTGCTACATAAGGTTTTAACAAACCAGACATATCTTTAATACAAATGGAGTGAACACCCATTTTTTCTAGTTCTTTTGCAAGGTCTACGAAAGTTTGATTTGTATGATAAGGACTGATTGTATAAACAAGAGTACCTTGTACATGTGCACCATATTTAATGCCAGCATCAATTGCTACTTTAATGTTACGTACATCATTTAACGCATCAAATACACGAATGATACTAATACCATGTTCTACAGCTTTTTTTACAAATTCAGTTACAACATCATCGGCATAATGATTATAGCCTAAAATATTTTGACCTCTTAATAACATAGAAATTGGAGTTTTTAAGTGTTTTTTTAGGGTATCTAAACGTTCCCATGGATCTTCACCTAAGAAACGTAAGCAACTATCAAAAGTAGCGCCACCCCAAGCTTCAATTGCATGGAATCCAGCTTTGTCAAGTGATTCTAATTGTGGTAACATATCTTCAAAACGCATGCGCGTAGCAGTTAAAGATTGTTGACCATCACGAAGTACTGTTTCAGTAATTTTTACAGGTTTTTTAGCCATAAAATAAACGCCTCCTAATATGATACACTTTAAAATTTAAGCCCATCCAAAGTATAGGCTTTAATATAGTATATTGAAAGTCTATGATAATAAATTTAAATTATTATTAAATTCATATCACATATCCAGTATAGATATTTGAATATAGATTGTCAATGAAAAAACGTGATTTTTTTAACATAATTTTATGCTACTTATTGTTGAATTTCCTGATAATAAGTAGCATAAATAGTGGGAATTTTCATACTAAATAACTATTGGAATATATTCGCACCAAAAATGCAATTTCTACCATTATGTTTTGCTTTATATAGTGCCTTATCAGCAATAGAAATGATTTTTTCTGCATCAGGTGGTGATAAGATGATATTAGGATCATAGGTCGCAATACCAAAGCTTGCGGTAATTTTTGCAGTAAAGTTACCTACATTATCGGGAAAATAACTTTCTTCAATTGCTTTACGAAGTTTCTCAGCGAGCACTGTTGCTTCTTCTAAAGTGCTCGTTGGTAAAATTATGCTAAATTCTTCACCGCCGTAACGTGCTGGTAAATCTATTTGTCGAACGTTTTGCCGAAGTATTTGGCCAATTTGAGACAATAATTTATCTCCAATAATATGCCCAAAAGTATCATTAAATATTTTAAATTTATCAAGATCTAAAATAATTAAGCTGACAGGATGGCATAACGAAGTGGCACGCCTAAGTTCTGTTTTTAAAAACATATCAAAACTACGACGATTGGCAATGTTGGTTAGACCATCGGACAATGCCATAGATTTTATTTCTTCATATAAATTCAAATGCTTTTCTAATTCTTGTTGTAAATAATCATTTCGCTTCTTTAACTGTGCATGATGAAAAAATGTGTATAATAATGCACAGCTCCAAAGAAGCTGTGTCGAAATTGCAAACAAAAATTGTTGATACTGCTCATTAAAAATAAAGAGAGCACTGAGTATTAACTCAAAAGCACTTACTGATAATACTGTGATATGGAGCCAGTAAAAATTTTTTTTGTTTTGCATTAAAGAGTAGCTACTGGTAAAGCAAAGTACTACGCCTAAAATGATATTAGCAATTAGAAAACTATAAATCATTACTAGCAAATTCATCACTCCTCCCATCAGTAAACCTTTTATTACAGATTATGCAATACGAGTAGAAGGGGTGACTATTATGTAAATAAAAATAACACTAGGTATAAATTTTTGTTGATACCTAGTGTTATTTTTTGTAGTTAACATCTTAATGCATTGTTTTTTCAGGAATTGTTGCTGTAATGAGTGCAGCTAATGCAAGGGGAATCGTAGTCAAAAGTAATGAGGTAGCTAGCGTGATAGAATCAGCCAGTGCACCTGTAATTGCTGCTCCAATGCCACCGAGACCAAAAGAAAGACCAAGCATCATGCCAGAAGCCATACCAGCGTTATTTGGTAATAATTTTTGTGCCCATACGAGAGAACTCGGCGCGGAGCCTTGTAATCCTGCACCACAAAAAAATAATACAATCCAAGTCCACCAAGAGATTTCTAGACTTGATAAGAATACATATGTGGGTATGATGCCCAAAGCAAGTGAGGCTATGATTACCTTTTTGCAACCCAGTTTATCGCTAAGATATCCCCCGTATAAACCACCGAGGGCAGCGCCAATCAAGAAAATGGTAAGCATTACTCCGGCAAATGTAGCACTATGACCGCGAGATACTAGTAATACAGGTAAAAATGTCGTTACAGAAACATGTGTCCAAGCGCGTAACCCCATGGCAAGGTTTAATTTTATTAAATCAATTTGTTCAGAAATTTTGGTTAAATGTGACGAGTTTTCTGCTGAAGTTATCGAGTTTATACGTGGTTTGCCTAGGCCAGATTGGTAAAGGGCAACTGCCAAAATCAAACTAGGTATCATTAAAAGTGGCAATGCAGATAATCCATAATTTTCTGTAAAATAGACAATAATGACAGGTGAAAGAGCGAAGCCTAAATTACCGCCAGCGACGAAAATAGAAATAGATAAACCTAGTTTATTCGCACTGGCAACTTTGCCAACAAGACTAGAACCAAGGGGATGGAACACAGATACGGCAAGACCGCTTAGAGCAACCAATATAAATAGCGTGATCTTAGTATCAGCAAGACCAGTTAAGCAAATAAAAATTGCACTACCAGGAACAGTAAATAATAAGAGCCAGTTTAAACTTCTTTTATCCATAATATAGCCAAAGAAAGGCTGTAAAACATTCGAAGTAAAAGATAGAATCATGACTAGTAAACCACTCATTGTAAGTGATAAACCTAATTTTGGCATGATAATAGGAAGTAGAGCAGGTAAGAAATTAGCGTAAAAATCACTAAAAAAATGTCCGGTAGTTAATAAAGTTACGGCATACCAACTATGGCGCAACTTTTGTTTCATCATGCTCGATTAATGTGTTGAATTTGTTGGTTTATCATCAACAAGTTCAATGTTTTCAAGATTGTTTTTTAGTTGAATCTTGATATTATCAATATAAATGCGACGAAGTTTTGTCTGCTCAGTTAATTCTTCATCTGTTAACCCGACGGTCTTTTTCTTTTTTGCTAATTCATTGATTCTGTTAATAATTTCTGGTGTAATCAATATAAAACTCCTCATTTAAAAATTTCAATAAACATAAAATCATTTTAGGCTCTAACCTATGAAAAAGTTAGAGCCTAAAATGATTTTTACTATACGTATATTGTAAATCTATTTCAGAGTTAATGCAAGTTAGCCAATTAGAAACATTCTTTTTTTACTGCTTCCTTGTATGCTTTTTGCAATTTTAAAGTAATTTCGCCTATTTTTCCATTACCAATTACTTTGCCGCCTAATTCAATACAAGGTGTTACTTCTAAGCTTGTGCTAGTAATAAAAGCTTCATCAGCAGTAAGCGCAAATTCAGGAGTGAATTCTTTTTCCATTACTTTAACACCAATAGCAGGTGCAATATCTTCTAATAATACAGAAAGAGTGATGCCTTTTAAAATTAAGTTATTTGTTGGATGTGACCAAAGAACGCCGTCTTTGATCATAAAGAAGTTACTGCTACCACATTCGGTTACTTCCTTTGTATCTGGACGGTATAAAACTGCTTCATAACAACCAGCATCATCCGCTGCTTGCTTTGCAAGTACATTACCTAATAGATTAAGCGATTTGATATCGCAATGATGCCAACGAATGTCTTCAGTTAAGAAGCATTTTACACCTTCAGCTTGTTGCTGTTCATTTACTTCAGAACTACGAATAGACATAGATAAATGTGGTTTTACATTTGGAAAATGGTGATCACGAGGAGCTGTACCACGTGTGAATTGAAAATAAACAACACCATTTTTAAAGCCACTTTTTTCAATTAATTCTTCGTGAAGTTTAGCTAAATCGTCTGCTGTATAAGGAACTGTCATTCTAACTTTTTTTAGTGAGCTCATGCATCTATCTAAATGACGTTTTAATTGGAAGCATTTACCGTTGTAAAATCTAGTTGCTTCGTAAATACCATCACCAAATTGATGTCCGCGATCTTCCATACCAATTATTTTGTCATTTTCTACATCAATAAATTTTCCATCGAAATACCCTAATACACTCATTACTTTGTGCGCCTCCTAATAATATACGAATTTTATTTATATGTATTCTATCATGGTTTTAAATAGAATATTTCTAATGTATTCCATAGTATTTTCAATATTCCTGCTCAATCATTAAAAAAACATACTTTTTTTAATAAAAAATTACAAAAAAATATGTTTGTATACAAAATACCTTAAAATATGAATAAAATAAGATGAAATAGATAATTTTATAAAGGATGAATAGCTGTCTAAATGAACTATTTAAAAATTACAAAAAAAATAACTGAATAAATGTGGCATTACTCATTATGTCATTTATATTAGCTTAATATTCAAAGATAAAATAGCTACATTAAGTAATTTTGCAACAAAATTTACCGAATTACTTGTAAAAGTGTGTATTTATAAAAAAAACTTGGCTTTTTTTCAAATATGCGTATAATTAATATAAATATAAATTTTGTGTTACAATTGTCGGAAAAGATCGCGTTGGTATTATTGCAATGGTAAGTAATATTTTAGCGGAAAATAACGTTAATATTTTGAATATTAACCAGAATATTCTTGATGGGTTCTTTAATATGGTAATGATTGCAGAAACAAGTGAAAGTAAAATGAGTTTGAAAGATCTTCAACAAGTGCTTCGTCAAAAAGGGGAAGAAATTAACCTAGAAATAAAAGCACAACATCAAGATATTTTTAACATTATGCATAAAATTTAAGTAGTATTTAAAAGATATTTTTGGAGGTAAGCACGTGATAACGATACATGATATATTAGAAACAAATCGTATGATTACAGAAAATAAGCTTGATGTTAGAACAATTACAATGGGGATTAGCCTTAGAGATTGTGCACATCCGAACATTAAACAATTTTGCCAAAATATTTATGATAAAATTACAACTTCGGCGGAATTTTTAGTACAAACTGGAGAAGATATAGAAGCAGAATATGGTATTCCAATTATCAATAAACGTATTTCGGTTACACCAATATCTATTGCAGCTGAAGCTTGCCGTACAGATAGTTATGTGCCTGTTGCGGAAGCACTTGATGCAGCAGCAAAAGAGGTTGGTGTTAATTTTATCGGTGGTTTTTCTGCTCTTGTGGAAAAAGGCTATACGAATGGTGATAGGATTTTAATCAATTCTATTCCACAAGCGTTAGCTGTTACAGACAGAGTTTGTTCTTCTGTCAATTTAGCTTCAACAAAAGCTGGTATTAATATGGATTGTGTTCGTGAAATGGGCGAAATCGTAAAACGAACCGCTGAACTTACGCGTGATCGCGATGCACTTGGATGTGCCAAATTGGTAATATTCGCAAATGCTCCTGGTGATAATCCATTTATGGCTGGTGCGTTCCACGGTGTAAGTGAAGCAGAAAAAGTGATAAGCGTCGGCGTTAGTGGCCCTGGCGTAGTAAAAAGAGCATTGGAAGATATGAAAGGCGCTGATTTTAGCCAAGTTGCTGAAACGATTAAGAAAACGGCGTTTAAAATTACACGGGTTGGCCAATTAGTTGCACAAGAAGCTTCAAAACGTCTTGGTGTACCATTTGGTATCATTGATTTATCTCTTGCTCCAACACCTGCCATCGGTGATAGTGTTGCGCATATTCTTGAAGAAATGGGGCTTGAAAGTTGTGGTGCTCCAGGTACAACAGCTGCGTTAGCACTTTTGAATGATGCTGTTAAAAAAGGTGGCTTGATGGCATCGTCACATGTTGGCGGTCTTAGTGGTGCATTCATTCCTGTTAGTGAAGATGCTGGGATGATTGCAGCTATCGAATGTGGTAGTCTTACCCTTGAAAAATTAGAAGCAATGACTTGCGTTTGTTCCGTTGGTCTTGATATGATTGCGGTTGCTGGGGATACCTCTGCTGCTACCATTTCTGGAATCATTGCTGATGAAGCTGCTATTGGTATGATTAATAATAAAACAACTGCTGTTCGAATTATTCCTGTTCCGGGTAAAAAAGTGGGCGACAGTGTGGAATTTGGTGGGTTACTTGGCTATAGTCCAATTATTCCAGTAAATAAATTTAGTTCAGAAGGATTTATTGCTCGTGGTGGTCGTATTCCAGCACCAATACGTAGCCTAACAAACTAATTATAAATTAACCTTTGTTCAGGCTGGTTCGTTGTAACCAGCCTGTTTTTGGTTTTGGGAGTTGATCTGTTTGCGGATAACAAAAGAAATAAAAAAAGAAATGCTGGCGATATTAGAAACAGTATATATTGATGTAAAGCCGGCACTTAAATTTCAATCAACATTTGAACTGCTAATTGCTGTAATTTTGTCAGCGCAATGCACGGATGTTAGAGTGAATGTTACAACCGCTAGATTGTTTGCACATTCCAATACGCCAGAAGCAATTCTTGAAATGGGAATTGAAAAGTTGGAAAATGAAATTCGCGATTGTGGACTTTTTCGCAGTAAAGCGAAAAATATTATGGCAACTTGTTATAAACTTTGTCATGAATATGGTGGACAAGTCCCATCTACGTTTGATGAATTGATAGCTTTACCTGGTGTAGGGCGAAAGACAGCGAATGTCGTTGTTAGTATTGCATTTGATACCCCAGCAATTGCGGTAGATACCCATGTGTTCCGGGTTGCAAATCGCTTGCATTTAGCGCTTGGAGAAACCCCTGATGAAGTTGAAGCAAAGCTTAAAAAAGTTATTCCAAAAGAAAAATGGTCGGCAGCGCATCATTGGCTGATTTGGCATGGTAGATTATTGTGTAAATCACGTGTGCCCCTCTGCTTAAAGTGCCCGTTGAACCAGCTTTGCCCTAGTAATATAGTTGTATAAATATTATAATAAGAGTATAATTATACAAAAATAGAAGGGAGTCAATAGAAATGATTTACCGTAAACCGACGTTCCAAGATGTGGAGAAGATATATGAATTGGTTAATTCCTATGCAAATGATGGTGTAATGCTTGCTCGCTCGCGGAATGTTCTTTATGAGACACTACGTGATATGATTGTTGCGGAAGAAGAGGGGCAAATTTTAGGTGTTGGTGGACTTCACTTAATTTGGGACGAACTTGCTGAAATTAGAGCAATGGCAATATCACCTAAAATAACGAGACAAGGTATTGGCAGAAAAATCGTTGATATGCTTGTTGAAGAAGCCAAATTACTGGGTGTAAAGACGTTGTTTACACTTACTTATCAGCCTGAATTCTTTGGTAAAATGGGATTTGAAGAGATTACAAAAGATTTATTACCACATAAGGTGTGGAAAGAATGTATCAATTGTCCGAAGTTTCCAAACTGCGATGAAATCGCAATGATGAGAAAAATATAAAGCAAAATCAAAAAGCTGATTAAAAGATGAAATTCAAATTTTAATCAGCTTTTTGATTTTTTAGGGTTATTTACTATTAGTTTTATTACAAAACTAGTTGCCTTTTACTGCATTTTATTTAAAAATGTAATTTTCAGTACTGATTTAGTTGACAAATGGATTTTACTTTGTTATAGTAACAATCAATAATAATAAATGCAACGATCAAGAGAAGTACATTAGTGGCGTTTTCAAGAGAGCTAGGGGTTGGTGGAACCTAGTAAACGTGCTAGTAGAAATACACTTGTAAGCTACAGGCTGAAAAACTATCGTTTAGTAGGCTGTGTCGGAATGCCACCGTTATCATGGGCTAGAGTATGTATGTACTCGAATTTGAGTGGCTTGCTTTTGGCAAGCAGGGTGGTACCACGGGTAGTTAAACTCGTCCCTGATTTTAGGGGCGGGTTTTTTTGTATTTAAATTTAAAAATTTAGGGGGAATTATATTATGATTATTGTGATGAATCCAGAAGCAACAAAACAAGAAATTGATAAAGTTACAGCAAAATTAGTGAGTGTTGGTTTAGACTTTCATTTATCTCAAGGGCAATCTCGTACAATTATTGGTGTTATTGGTGATAAAAAAACAATTGCGCAATTACAAATGGATGTATTTGATGGTGTAGAAAAATCAGTGCCGATTACGGAAAGTTATAAACTCGTAAGTCGTGGATTTAAACGTGAGGATACCATTGTGAATGTTGGTGGAGTTCTCGTTGGTGGTGGAAATATCGGCGTTATGGCGGGACCTTGTGCTGTTGAAAGCAGGGAACAACTTTTCGAAGCTGCGCGTTGTGTGAAAGCAGCTGGAGCACATTTTTTACGCGGTGGGGCTTTTAAACCTCGTACGTCTCCATATGATTTTCAAGGGTTGGCTGAAGTTGGTTTAAAAATGCTTGCAGAAGCTGGGCAAGAACATGATTTAAAAGTGGTAACGGAAATCGTGGATGTTAACGCGATTGATCTACATTGTGAATATGCTGATGTACTACAAGTAGGGGCAAGAAATATGCAAAACTTTGAGCTTTTAAAAGTAGTCGGCAAAGCAAATAAACCAGTATTACTAAAACGTGGATTATCTGCGACGATCAGTGAGTGGTTAAATGCAGCGGAATATATTATGAGCGAAGGCAATTACAATGTTATTTTATGTGAACGTGGCGTACGTACCTTTGAAACCTATACAAGAAATACCCTTGATCTAAGTGCAGTAGCGGCAGTAAAGCAATTGTCACATTTACCGATTATTGTTGATCCAAGTCATGGTACTGGTCGTTGGAAAATGGTTCGTCCAATGTCTAGAGCCGCTATCGCTGTTGGTGCAGATGGTTTGATGATTGAAGTACATCCAAATCCTGAAATTGCATTATGTGATGGAAATCAATCTTTAACACCAGAAAATTTTCAAATTGTAATGAATGAAGTAGAAGAATTTGCAAAGTTAATGGGTAAAAAACTTAGATGAGTAAGGTAAAGGTTGCAATCATTGGGATTGGCTTGATTGGTGGTTCCATTGGCTTGGCAATAAAAGATCGATTTAAAGAGGATGTTTATGTTTGGGGCTTAGATAGCAAAGCAGAAACATTAGACATTGCCGTGAAACGTGGTGCAGTAGATACTGCTACCCATGATTACGAAACAGCGGTTAAAGATGCTGACGTCGTATTCTTAAGTACACCCGTGTTGCAAATCGTGCCAATGATAGAAAAAATTCTGCCCTTTTTAAAACCCGGGGCAATTCTGACGGATACAGGGAGCACGAAACAATATATTTGGGAAAAACTCAGGAAAATATTGCCAGGAAATATTTATTATGTTGCAGGCCATCCGATGGCAGGGAAAGAACATAGCGGGATAGCTGCAGCCGATAAAAATCTGTTTCGTCATAAATGCTATGTAATTGTTGAAGATACGGGAGCGCCACAAGAAGCGATTGCAGCAGTATGCAAATTAGTCGAAGCTACGGGCGCAAATATTACAACTATGGATATTGCACAACATGATCGTTGCGCTTCCGTCATTAGCCATGTACCACATGTGGCGGCAG
>JARBTT010000132.1 GCA_029240055.1 Anaerosinus sp. | reverse complement strand
TTAGCAGTTTATTATTTGACAGGGCTGGTTTAATGTGGCAATGAACGACAAAAAAAAACAAACCTATTTATTTTTAATGTTTGCCACATTAACTTGGGGCATCCAGCCACTTTTTATAAAAATTATTGTACGCGAATGGTCGCCTGTTACGTTAACATGTATTCGTTATCTATTGATTAGTAGTACGCTGTTTTTTATCATGTGGCGTAGAAAAGAAAAACAGTTCATTCCACCCAAGGAGTGCTGGCTGGCGATTATTATTATGGGAATTACTGGCGTTGCCTTCAATAACGTGGCGCAGTTTACAGGTTTAAAATACTCAACAATTACCAACTGCACTTTGATTGCCGCGACAGCACCGGCAGTAACGGCTTTATTTTCTACCGTATTCATTCGTGAACGCTTGAATGTATTACAATGGGCAGGAATTGTAATCTCGTTTTTTGGTATTATCTATCTTGTAAGTCACGGTTCATTGGGGGCAATTTTACAACTTTCGTTGAATTACGGTGATTTGCTCTTTTTTTTCTGCCAAATAAACTGGGCAATTTATTCAATTGTTGGACTGAAGGTTATGCGAAAATTTTCTGCGATGGCGACGACAGCATGGTCTGGGCTTATGGGCGGTATTTCTGTTGCCTTGTATGGCATAGTACAAAATGAAGTGCATTTTGTTGAGATCAGTCAAGATGCAACGATGGCATTTGCTTATATCGTGCTTTTTGGCGGCGTAATGTCGATGTTGTTTTGGAACATTGGGGTAAAAAATGCTGGGCCTACAGTTGCAGCAGTTTTTTCTAATATTACTCCTCTTGCTGGGATGATCTGTGGTTTTGTTTTTCTTAACGAAATTATAGGAATCCAAGAATTATTTGGCGCATGTGCAATTCTTGGCGGTGTTTATTTGACGACGCATAGCGAACGATTTTTGCATAGAATGAAAAAAGAGACTGCCGTTTAGGTAGTCTCTTTGGTAGATGAATTACTGCTTTTTTAGTTCTTTATACATCAAAATCATTTCGCTAACGAGTTTTTTTGCTAGAATTGCGTTCATTACATAATCTTGTGCATGTACGAGTAAAACTGAGAATTCGGATTTTGCTCCATCAGCTTCTTTTTTTATTAAGTCTGTTTGAAGACGATGTGCTTTTACTAAGATTGTTTCAGCTTCTGCCATTAATTTTTCTGTTTGCGCATAGTCGCCAGTTCTAGCAACGGAAAGTGCTTTTAAAATCATTTCCTGTGCATCACCAGCAGATGAAATAATAGAGAATGCAGTTTGTTGTGTTGTGTCCATAAAATAAAAATCCTCCTTTAAATTTTGATTTATTTTAATTTAAGTTCTCGCTCAATTCTTTCCCTTGCTTCAACAGCTTGAATAGCCATTTTTTCAGGATAGCCAAATAGGGATACGCAAGCAATGGAGTCGCCACCAACTTTGAATTTTCTGTTGGCAAAGTCCATTTTACGAAGTTGTTCAAACATACCATTGATATCGACTTCACCTTCCCCAAAGCCAAGATGTTGATGAATCGTTGCATTTACTCCAGGCGGGTTTACGATATAACGACAGTCGATGGTGTGGTTCATTGTATCAGCGAATAATACATGGGATAAGTCGTCACCAGCGTATTCTATCATTTTTCTAACGTCGCCTTTCCCGTTATCATAGAAGAATGTATGGGCGCCGCAATAGAGGTACTTCAAATTGTCACTACGGAAAGATTTTACTAAATCAGCAGTTTCGTTGTTGTTTTCGCAGAAATCGTAAGGATGGGATTGGATTTCAATGCGAATGCCTTCTCTTTCGATGATAGGGAGAAGCTCTTCCATAGATTTGTACCACATTCCTTCGCAAATCTCAGGCTGATTAGGATCACCAGAGAGCTCGGTATTGATAACCGATACGCCCATATCAACAGCGATTTCAATCATTCTTTTCCAATTTTTAACCGCCATTTGACGTTGTTCTTCTGTTGGACCAGACCAACGATAAACAACGATAAATGATGAAATGTCCACACCGGTTTCTTTTAAAGCTTTTTGATATTCAGCCTGGCATTCACGGCTGAATTTCGGGTGTTTGTAAAAAGGGTTGATACGTGGGTGTGGAGATTGTTCGATATATTTATATCCCCAATCGGCAACCTGATGTACCATGTCATTGATACTCATTTGTTTTGCTAATACATCAACATCAAACGCAAGTTTCATAGAAAAATCCTCTCTTTCATGTTTGAAAGTAATAATATGCTTTCAGATAAATATGATTATATTATGATTAAATTGTGGTTGCATTTTGATTACCTCTTGATTACTAAATTACCATCTTATATGCAAACTGTCAATAGTTATTTCAGTATATTTTGATTATTTATAAAAGCGGCATTGGTTTTATAAAAATGGTTGCTATGATATTGAAAATAGGGGAAAATTTCGAACAGTAAATAAAATTCCAATTTTCTTGTCCGCAGTAATATGAAATAAATTCTATGAAGTGAACCATAAAAAACGGGCAGTGATAAATACCTCTATTGGAGATGGCATAATCCAAGACAAGAACGAAAAAACACGATTTTGGTTGGCGACATTACATATATTTCTACGTGGCAGGGGGTCCTATATCTTGCAGTAGCATTAACTGGATGGGCTGTAGATATACGGATTAGAGAAACGCTCGTGATGTAAGCATTTAATCAAGTGATTAGTCGAGAGCAGCCCAAAGAAGGATTGATTGTTCATACTGACAGAAGATCACGGTACACTTCGCAGAAATTTCAATTATTACTATATAGACATGGTTGTGAGAAAAGCATGAGATGTAAGAAAAATCTTTATGATAATGCTATTACGGAGTATTAAAAAGAGAGCTTGTTCAAGATGCCAATTATGACAATCCCAAACAAGCTCGGATGGATATTTTCCAATATATTAAATTTTGCTATAATTAAAAAATTCCATGCTACAATTGATTGGCTTAGCACAGTGGAGTTTGAGACTGAAATTTCTTAATTACGCTGATCTTCCTGTCCCATCTTCGGGTTTCAGACTAGAATAAAATCTGGTATTCTAGTTTTTTAGAATAGGCGGGGAAATGCTGGTCATTTATAAAAATGCAGTAACACAGGCAAAGGCTATGACAATAATTAAACAGGTAAATAGTGCGTTGACTAAGTGTACGGAGTTTTTTCTGCAAAATCTCATCATTTTATTCTACACCTCGAATTCTAATGCAAATAACATTAATTGTAAAACAATTATACATTTACAAGATGTAAAGCACAATGCCAATTTCCGATATTTAGTGAAAAATAGGATAAAAGTCCAAGAATTGCGGAATAGAAATAAGCTAAACGTCCTAGACGTTTAGCTTATTTTTTATTCTGGTGCTTTCATTAAATTGGTCTGTATGGGTAAAAGGTCCTGGCTGATATCTAGATTGATTGGATCGGCTAAAATAAGGATTTTTTGCAAGGTGTTGACTTGATCATCGTGTTGTATGTTATTTAGTAAATTCTGACCATCGAGGGCATAAACGCTAGTTTCAATTATTTTGGTTTGTTTGCGAGAAAAAATTTTCGTTTTACTAATAATCTCTAAAACATGATTATGATTGTCATCAGTTAAATTTGCGGGCGGGGTAAGTTGTGTTAGTTTTTCATTGAGCAAGTTACTCTTGGTATATAAATCGGCCAAGCGAGCATGGGCGGTTTGTACGCTGATCGTATCATTTTGGAATGCCTTGATTATTTTATGATATTGCTGCCAATTGTTGTTTAATCTATCAATATCTTTTTTGTAGGCAGTATACCATTCCGAGAAATTCATTTGTTCTTGAATTAACAGTTGTTGTTCTTCGGGCGTTGGTGGTTCTGGTTTCTCTGGTGGGGTGGGATTGAAAATGAACGGAATACTAAGGAGAACTAGACAAATGATAATTGGCGAAATTTGTTTTTTACGAATAGCCAGAAAGATAATACAGCCGATACATAAAATGAGTAAGCCAAATAATATGTTCAATATTAATGGTGTTAAATGTAGCATGGAAATCTCCTTTATCTAAAGTATATGTACTTTCTACAATTGTTTGGCTAGTTCCTGCTATTGTATGAGGAAGTTTGTATACAGCAGGTATTTTCTCATAGGTATTGCAGGCATAAAAATTTCACTATATACTAAATATTATATTCGTAATGCAGAATTGATCAAGGAAGAACTTGCTGATCGAGTCTTTCCGTAATATATATACGAATAGAAAGAGGCTTTGCTCATGAAGTTTATAAATAAAAGTTTTTGTAAAGGCCTTTGGCAGTTGTTCAAGGGGTATTGGAATTCTGAAGAAAAATGGAAGGCAAGAGGTTTGCTTGGTATCGTCATTGCTTTGAATTTTATAGCAGTCTACATAACAGTGCTGGTTAATCAGTGGTATAACACTTTTTACACTGCATTACAAAATTACGATCAAGCCGCATTCTGGAGTCTGAATGGACAATTTGCGATTCTTGCTTTTCTTCATATTATAGTTGCAGTATATGCGATGTATTTACAGCAAATGCTCCAAATCAAGTGGCGGAAGTGGATGACAAACCGCTATCTTGATCAGTGGATGCATAATCAAACGTATTATAAAATGCAGATTCTCGAAGATAAGACGGATAACCCAGACCAACGGATCAGTGAAGATATCAATCAGTTTGTTTCCTTAACACTTAGTTTATCGTTGGGATTCTTGAAGCAGATTACTATGCTGGGGGCGTTTATCGCTATTTTATGGGATTTGTCTGGTGTGATTACAATTCCTATTGGTAGTAATGAATTTACGATTTATGGTTATATGGTTTGGATTTCGATTTTATATGCCGTTATTGGTACCTATTTAACCGCGAAAATCGGGAAACCTTTAATTCAGTTGAATTACGATCAACAACGCTACGAGGCAGACTTCCGTTTTAATATGGTACGGTTGAGAGAAAATAGCGAAAGCGTTGCTTTCTACGGTGGCGAAAAACCAGAAAAAGCAGGGCTTTTAGCGCGGTTTGAACAAGTGTTTAAAAATTATTGGGCTTTGATGAAGTATGGAAAACGTTTAACTTGGTTTACCTCAGGGTATGCTCAATTAGCAATTATTTTCCCGACCTTGCTTGCTGCACCTCGTTATTTTAGTGGAGCGATGCAACTCGGTGGTTTGATGCAGACTTCCAGCGCATTTGGTAGTGTACAAGATGCATTATCTTTTTTCGTTGGTAGTTATACTACAATTGCGCAGTGGCAAGCGGTGGTAAAACGTTTGCTTGGTTTTGTGGAACATATGCAAGCGGTAGAAGAGTTAAAAGTTGATACGAATATCGCTGAGGTCAATGTGGATCGTTTGGCCATCAAGAATTTAACAGTAGCATTGCCGAATGGGCAGACTTTATTACAAGACGTGAATCTACAGGTTTCGGGCGGAGAAAAATTGTTGATTACAGGCGCCTCCGGTTGTGGGAAGAGTACGTTTATGCGAACGATTTCTGGTATTTGGCCATTTGGGAAAGGTAGTATTGTTGTTCCACAGGGGCAAACACGATTGTTTCTACCACAACGTCCATATTTGCCGCTAGGTAGTTTAAAAGAAGCAATTTTGTATCCGAAAGAGAACTTACTCGTTAATGATGAACGCATCAAAGAAGTAATGAAAGAGTGTCAATTAGGCGATTTCATTAGCAAACTAGATGATGACGCTGATTGGTCGCGTATTTTATCGCTCGGAGAACAACAACGCCTTGCTTTTGCGAGAGTGTTACTGATAAAACCAGAGTGGGTATTCCTCGATGAAGCGACTTCGGCACTTGATGAACCAACCGAAAAAGTGATGTATGAATTGCTAGTAGAGCATTTGCCGAACACAGCGATTATTAGTATTGGGCATCGAAATACACTGGTAAATTATCATCAAAAGAAGCTGCATTTAAGTGGTGACGGTAGCTGGGGTATGGAAACAATATAAATGAAGAAAATAGTGGTTTAGATGCAACAGTTCATAGTGAAACACATAGAATGCTAAATAAAAAAAGATAACCTGAGTTTTCAATAAGAACTTCAGGTTATCTTTTTTATATGTGCATAAACTAATACGATATTAAGTAGGTCATCATCAAATCGTATCAGCAGTTGTTATTTGCTTTTTTCTGTGAAGTAATATAATAATGCTATAACTGGCATGCTTAGTCCGAGAATAGATGCAAGCATCCAGCCACCATGGGCATATGACCAGCCACCAACTGCAGAGCCAATTGCTCCGCCGATAAAGAAAACGGCCATGAATACTCCATTTACTCGCCCACGTATTTCACTGCCTAGTGAATAAATCGCACGTTGACCAAGAACCAAGTTACCAGACACCGCCATGTCTAAAGTAATGGCTGCAGTGACAAGCATCGCTAAAGCGACGGCTGAAGAATCTTCAACTATATGCGTAAGCAAAAAGGATAGAATCGCAATGACAATCGCTAGCCCTGTCAATCGTTTGGTCCAGCCCTTATCAGCCAATCTTCCAGCGATAGGAGCAGCTATGGCACCGGCCACGCCTGCAAGGGAGAATAAGGCAATGCCCTGTTGTGATAAATGGAAATGACTAGCCAGAAATAACGGGATTACTGTCCAAAATAGACTGAAAGCACCAAACAACGAGGCTTGATAGAATGCACGACGGCGTAACACAGCTTGAGTTTTAAAAAGTGACCATAAAGAACAGATTAAATCACCATACTTCATCGTATGTGAAAGGCGACGCTCGGGAAGTAAGAAAGCTAACATTACCGCCAATATGGCCGTAATGACGGCGGAGAAAATAAAAATTGCCTGCCAACCCCAAAGGTCAGCAACTAAACTTGATATTGGACGGGCAAGCATGATGCCGAGCAATAAACCGCTCATTACATTACCGACCACTTGACCACGCTGTTCTTCTGTTGCTAAATGAGCTGCATAGGGTACCAGTATTTGCGTTGCTACGGAACCTAGCCCGATGAACATTGCCGCTATAAGAAAAAGCAATGCATTGTGCGTAAAGGCTGATGCAAATAATGCAAAAATCACAACTGCTAATGTGGATAAGACTAGCCGTCGATTTTCAACAAGATCACAAAGGGGAACGATAAATAATAAACCAGCAACATAGCCGATTTGCGTTAGTGTTACGATTAATCCTGCTGAGGCCAAAGGAAGATGTG
>JARBTT010000131.1 GCA_029240055.1 Anaerosinus sp. | reverse complement strand
GGTTGTTCAAGTGGATTACCAAATGGCATTTGAGCAATTAACTTCCAAGAGTCTGGAATATTAAAAACAGCTTTTACTTCGTTATCAATAATTGGGTTATAATGCTGTAAGTTAACGCCTAGACCCAAATCGGATAATGCTGTCCAGATCGCAAATTGCAACATCCCATTGGATTGGTTAGCCCAGATAGGAAAATTTTCACTGTAGCTTGGAAACTTTTCAGCAAATTCATTGGTTACCGCTGTATCATCAAAATATAAAACGGTGCCATAACCCGCTGCAAACCCATTTACTTTTGCTTCTGTCGTTGGGAAGTTTTCAGGGGGAACAAGTTTACGAAGTGTTTCCATAACGATATTCCAAACCTTATCATGGTGTTTACCAAACAAGACAACAACACGGGCACTTTGATTGTTAAATGATGATGGAACCTCCCGGGTTAAGTGTTCGATTGTACTGATTATCGTTTCTTGCGCCACCGTAACATTGTTATCAATGCTATAAATAGTACGTCTATTCAATATAGCTTCTGCAAAATTTCTCATTATTTTTCTTACTCCTTTTTATTATGATCTATTTAGTGATCAATTGTATTATTTTAGAAAGCCTAACTTGGCATCTAAGCTAAATTTACCTGGGCCAATCGCGATCGCAGCTAAGAATGAAGCGCCATCCTCTAGCGATTGGGAGGCTTTAGGAAGTCCTTTCCCTGCGAGCATTTGCGTTAAAAAAGCAACCATCAAATTGCTGAATAATAAAAAGCTGGCAATACGATAAAATAAACCCAATACAAAACAAATACCACCAACAAATTCAGATATTGCGGAAAAAAAGCCAAACATTGCCGGAGCGAAGGTGATGCCTACGACACTCAAAGATTTTCCTAAAGCTGTCCAGCCCTCTACACCGCCCATAATTTTAGGAAATCCATGCCAAATAAACATACCACCTAAGATTATGCGGAAGACTAAAAGAGCGTAGTCTCTTTTTTCATAGAGAAAGAAATTTAAATTTCTAACAATATATTGCACAATATGGTCTCCTTTCATTAGTGAGAAAGCGATGGAAAAAGTAGTATTATTATATTTTACAGGAAAAATATTACTTTACCTAGTAAAATGTTAACATTGTAATATTTATATAGCAAGTAGGCACTTATTTGTTGTATAGTATAAAAAAGGATACCAACTTAGGAGAAAAATAATGAATAAAATTGAAAAAATTAATGATTCTGATCAGTGTAGTGATGCCCATGAACATGCTATTTGCCCGATGGTATTAGTGCAACGAATTTTATCAGGCAAGAGGAAAATTTTAATTTTATGGTATTTGAGTCATCAAGTGCTTAGATTTAGCGAACTGAAACGAGATTTGCCAGATGTTACGCAAAAAATGCTCACTTTACAACTCAGAAGTTTGGAAGAAGATAAGTTGATTTATCGAAAAGTTTATCCAGTCATTCCTCCAAAGGTGGAATATGGTTTAACAGAGGCTGGAAAAAAAATTATTCCGATTCTGGAAATGATGCATCAATTTGGTGCGAAATATTTGCAGGCTGGATTATATGAAAAAGACAGGAAAATAGATGGAAAAAGAAAATGATGAAATATGAAAGTTATCTGCTTTTAAATATACCATATAAAAGAAAGATACGTTTTTTTTGTGTGTCTGACTTTATGGGGTATATTTTTTTTTGCGGAAGTTTATTTTAGTCATGGTTTTGTCATATAGTTCATGTAATATGAATCTATAATATAAATTTAGAAAGGATTATATTATAAGAGCATTAAAATATGAAGGTGGAGTATGTTATGAAAAATTTAACTAAGAAAATAATGATATTTTCAATGGTAGGTATGATGCAGGTTGGGGTTGGCGCAGCTATATCGGAAGCCTCTCCGTTACATACTGAAGATTCGCATAGATTTATACAGTTTGATGATAGGCATGATGACGACCATTGGCGGCAACATGAGCACGATGAACGGTTACATAGAGAAAATGAACGACACCGGCACGAAATGGAGAGACGTCATCATGAGAGTAGGTGGGAGTGGCACGAAAGACAGGAAAGAGAAAGACAACAACATGATGATAACTTGCGTGAAATTGGAGCTCTATTAATTGGTATCGCAATTGGTTCGCAGACATAAAATATTGGCTAGAAATGCGATGGAAAATCTATAGAATACTATACGAATAAAGAAATGACGAAAGGCGCCTATCTCAAAATTTTGAGATAGGCGCCTTTCGTGTTATACCCTATTGGAGTATGTGTGGTAGCGATTTTCTTTTTTTTATGGTAAACTTTAGTTGTAATATTTGGTTGTTTTTTACTATACTTAATTTATTCTAAATTATAATATAAGGACTGATACAATGAAAGATCTTGGAATAGTAGGCTATCCAATCGGATACTCTATGTCACCACGTATGCAAAATGCAGCACTTAAAGCTTTAAGATTAGACTATACCTATATTGCGATGGCAGTAAAACCAGAAGATGTAAAAACGATTGTTATTGATTTAAAAGCGATGAAGTTTAGGGGATTTAATGTAACAATTCCACATAAAATCGCTATTATGAACTATCTTGATGAAATCGACCAAAGTGCGAAGGTGATTGGTGCTGTAAATACTGTTGTTAATGATAATGGAAGAATGATAGGTTACAATACTGATTACCTAGGATTTGTAGCCCCTCTTAAAGAGATGAATTTCTCAATGAAAGAAAAAAATGCAGTTGTACTAGGTGCGGGTGGTGCTGCAAGAGCGGTTCTTTGGGGATTAATCAGTGAAAAGGTCAGCAATATAACCGTTGTAGGTCGAAATGTGGAGAAGCTTAATATTTTACGTGATCAGTTCAAGGAATATTTTGAAATTGAAATCATTGAGTGGAATGATAATAAATATGCAGAGCGAAGCAAAACTGCAGATATTATTGTGAATGCTACGCCACTCGGGATGTATCCCAAGATTGATGCTTGTCCGCCAATAGATTGGACCTGTGTAAATAAAAATGCTTTAGTTTACGATTTGATTTATAATCCAAAATGTACGAAGTTTTTGGAGCTGGCTGAACAAAATGGCAATCGAATTTTGAACGGTGAGAGCATGTTGGTAGAGCAAGGTGCTGCAGCATTTAAAATGTGGACTTCATATGATGCACCAATACAAGTAATGCATCATGCATTGATAGATGTAAAATAAATAATAATATGGAAAATTTATAGTGGCTTGCAGGAAGAGTGATGCTTTTATCATAAGTAATAATTTAAAAATATTTTACAAATATAAAGATAGAGGGTGAAATAATGGTTGGGATACAACATTTTGAAGTATTCTTTCTAGCATGTATAATCTTAATTTTAACACCTGGGACGGATACAATTTATATTCTTAGTCGAAGTGCCTGGGGAAAAAAATCTGGAGTCTATTCCGTTTTGGGGACTAGTTCGGGAATTATTACTCATACAATTTTGGCGGCACTAGGCTTATCGGTTATTTTAGCAAAATCTGCAATGGCATTTATGATCGTCAAAGTTATTGGTGCCGTTTATTTAGTTTATCTAGGGATAACAACGTTAATTTCTAAGGATAAGAAATTAATGTGCGTAGAAAAAAGCAATGCGCATTCTTTAAAAGAAACTTTCCTTCATGGATTTTTAAACAATCTTTTAAATCCTAAGGTGGCATTATTTTTCATTTCATTTTTGCCGCAGTTTATTGATTCAACGAATGCATATGGAATTTTTCCATTTATTATTTTAGGTATGACATTTTATATGATGAGTTTAATTTGGAGCTTTGTACTGGTTTTGATTTCAGCTTGGGTAACCGAATATTTGAAAAAAGATATTACATCTTCTAAAATGATAAATAAATTTTGTGGAATATTATATATAGGGTTTGGGTTAAAACTCTTGACTGCAGATAATAAATAATACTAGTTTTTACGAAATGGTATTATTTATTAGCCTTATATAGTAAAAAGCTGTTACCGATACAAAACAAGTATTGGTAACAGCTTTTTATTACCGTGACAAAATTAAGTTATTACATTATAAATTTTGTATGTTCATAACAATTGTTTTTATGAATACGCTAAATATCTTACTTAATTGATTCCATAAATGCTAAGTACTGCTCCTTCGTCATTGTTGGCCGGTAATTTTCTAGTATTTGCTCGGTTTGATTTGCATCGTCATAGAGTAAATCGACGATGGTCATCGCCATACATTCTGCGGAAATGAGATAAGCCATTTCTGGGTCAGAAACTTTGAAATCGCGCGTATGTACCGTACCGGTGACACCACCCATCCACGGATGAATGATTGGCATTATGTGAGATAGGTCTCCCATGTCAGTGCTACCTGAGTTATGACCAAGATGCACAGTGGAGTTTTCGCCTAAAATTTTAATTGCATTTGCTTCAAATACATCGGTCATTTTATCATTGTTCACAAGTGGTAAAAAACCGGGTAGATCAGTGATTTCTACCTCAGCACCGATGGCCATGGCACCGCCTTTTAAGGCGCGGTTTACTTTTTCGTTGGCATCGAGCATCGCTATTACTGTTTTTGCCCTAACATAACTTTCCATGCGGATTTCGGCAGGAACGACGTTTACTAAGTCACCACCCTTGGTGATGATGGGATGAAAGCGCACATAATCTTCATCTTTAAAGGTTTCACGTTGGGCATTGACGGCTGTGAGGGCAATAAGTGCGGCGTTTAACGCATTGATTCCTTCGTGGGGTGCACCCGCAGCATGAGCTTCTTTACCGATGAATTTTACTAGTTTGCCGACAAAACCATTGCTTGTACCACCGATATCAATGAGACGTTTTGTTTCACCACTCATCGAGACATGCATCATCATTGCCATATCGACATCATCAAAGGCACCAGTACGAATGAGCTCTGCTTTGCCGCCAAAATATTTTAATTTACCTTGCTTACGTAAACGGTTGCGATATTCTAATTCTACATATTCTTCCGCAGGTACGGCAAAGGGGGCAACATCACCATCTAGTTCATTGATTACTCCAGATTCTTTTAAACCAATTGCACACGCAACCATGGCAGCGATTTGTGCATTATGCCCACAGGCATGTGCTGCACCGGTCGTCATATCCGCTAATGGATGGTCATGACAAACGATCGCATCTAGTTCGCCAAGAACGGCAATGGTACGGTTGGACGATTTACCTTTTAATTTACCTTTTATACCGGTGATTGCATGATTAGCGGTATAGTCGATGTTATGTTTGGCAAAAATATCGGCAACTTTTTGGGCTGTCTTAAATTCTTTAAAGCCTAGTTCAGGTTCGCTGGCGATAGAATTCGCCAAGGCAAATATTTCATCTTTATGTGCATAAATTGCGTTGTGAATTTTTTGCTTTAATATTTCTTTCAAATGAACACACTCCTAAATTATAGATTGCTTTATTCAAGGTGGAATAGTTAAAACATTGCATGGTCACAATCTTTTTTAACCTTATTTTTATTATAGCAGGATAAAAAGATTGCGTGTACTATAGGATAGTACATATTTAATTTAAAATGGCGAAAAATGTCGATTATTGTTGTATTAATAGAATAATGCGTTGTTTTTTTATGAATTTATGCTTTGACAGTGCAAAAACAATAATATATACTTTAATAATCATTACTAATACAATTGTTTTTTTGTAAAAGAATTAAAAACAAGGATTAAAAAAAATCTGGTATAAGTGTAATGAAATAGACAATGAAGTCTTCGTCATGCGTAACGTGCGAGGACTTTTTGTATTTTTATAGCAAGGAGAGAAAATGTAAATGAGTTTATTGACGAATTGGAAAATCCATGTAATTGCGCTTATTTTAGTAATCATTTCAGAAATGATTGGAATGAAGAAAATACCAGTAGGACCGGGCGTGCTATTATTTTTACCAATGCTTTATGCTATGATTCTTGGTGGTTTTATTAGTTGGCCTAAGATGAAGGTGATTACGACTGGGCAGATGAAACATGCTACAGCCGTACTTAGTTTATTAACGTTATTATTAGTAACAAAATTAGGCGTGGTCATTGGACCATCGTTAGCGAAGCTTGCTGAAGCTGGGTTCGCATTATCAATTCAAGAATTGGGGCATTTCTTTGGGACTGTTGTTCTTGGCTTGCCAATTGCAATTGCTTTAGGCTTGGGACGTGAATCTGTTGGGGCAACTTTTTCGATTGATCGGGAACCCAATATTGCAATTATCGCCGAAAAATATGGCCTTGATTCTGCGGAAGGCCGTGGGGTTATGGCAGTCTATATTTGTGGTACTGTATTTGGTGCGATTTGGGTAGGTCTTATCGCTGGTTTCTTGGCAGCACTCCAAATTTTCCATCCTTATGCATTGGCAATGGGGTCTGGTGTTGGTTCTGGTAGTATGATGGCAGCAGCCACTGGTGCCATTGTTGCAGTATTTCCCGATCGTAAAGATGAAATTTTAATGTATGCGGGGGCAAGTAACTTACTTACAACAATGGTTGGGATTTATTTCTGTTTGTTTGTTTCTTTGCCAATTACAAATTATTTATATAAAGTACTTACACCAATACTTGCTCCTAAAAGAGCGAGAGATGGAGGTATCAGCAAATGAATTGGATAGAAACTATCGCCGTATTTGTTGTTGCAGGAATCTTGGCCATTGCAGCAGCAATTGTTGGTTTTAAAATTGCTGTAATGGAGGCTATCATTGGTAGTGCAATATTAGTTGTGATTACGTTAGTTGGTGTTTTAGTGGCGCGCATTATGCCAGGAAATTTGCCAATGGTGTTCTGGGTATCGATTGTTGCGATCTTATCCACTACTTCGATTTCACCTTTTGCTGCGACGGTTACGCAATATACAGCAAAAATTGATTTCTTGGCAATTTGTACTGTGGTCTTAGCTTACGCTGGTTTAACTGTAGGTAAGGATTTGGCCATGTTTAAAAAAATGTCGTGGCGGATTATCGTCGTTGCACTAGCCGTTTACACGGGTACATTCCTCTGTGCGACATTAGTTGCAGAAATTATGCTTCATTTAGAAGGTATTATTTAAATCTCAGTAAAAATATAGTTCAAAAAAGCAGTAAGATATCGTCATGGAAAATGATGGTAACTTACTGCTTTTTTGTATAAGTTTTTATTGCTAGGCACATATTAATTTAACAATTCCTTAACATTGTCTTAACACTAAAGCGCTGATCCTGCGGTAGAATGAAAGAC
>JARBTT010000130.1 GCA_029240055.1 Anaerosinus sp. | reverse complement strand
GGTTTTATCGGGATATACGCAATTGTCCCAAATGCTTGTAACCATAAATCAAGGGGAAATTTTTAAATTCATCACTAAGCCCTGGAACACAGAACAGGAACTTCTTCCTATCGTTAGACAAGCAATTGACTACTACAATCTTCAAATTGAAAGAGATACCTTAAGAGAAAATTTGGCTAAAAAAAATCTTTCGTATCAAAATATATTTCGGGTAATGGAGCAAAAGAAGGTACAAGAGAAAGAAGGACTAAATAGTTTATATAAAATTAGCGGATTACTGTTTTCTTTGTGGCGAAAAAACGTTACATTAGCCATTGATGATCCTACCAAACAACTAACAAAACCAGATGAAGTGGTTAATGTAGTAGAAGAAATTTATTTAACATACTTGAGTCAATTACCTACAGTAGTTGATAGTCGAACTTTCTCTAGCTTAATCAATGAGATTGCTAAAAGTTGCGACAATCGTTTGGTCATTCGCAATCTACCAAATGCGGAGTTCAAAACACAGGGTAATCATAAACATTTAGTAATGATGTTTAAAATATTAGTTCATACTTTGCCAGAAGAATATAAAAAAATTAATTGCAACTTGCTTCAGAATAAAAATTCACCAGAAACATTACAGTTAATATTTGATCTTGAGTTAAAGCCAAATCAACTTAGTGCGAATGATAAAAATCGGTTGAAAATATCGTGTGCATTATTAAATAAGATGGGGAATTTTTATAAAATGAGTGTTTCACCCGAATATGCAGAAAATGAATTAAACCATATTCGTGTGATCTGGGAAGCAAGCTTAGCTTAGTCTTACGATTTTTACCATACAAAACGTCCTAATACCAACTTATACATCGAATCGAACCAAGGCTAACAAACTTGCAATAAAATTTTTACTTGTAGAATATCTTAAAACTACGCAAACAGGCATCGCTTTTATACGGTGCCTGTTTTTTATTTTCAACGAAAAACTCCTGCCAAATTCACATAGAATTCAGCAGGAGCACCGTCAATAGCTATAATAAATCTTTATTATTTAATTTTATTGAAAATTTAGTACTTATCTCATCATTAATCTTTTTATTCCAGAAAGCAACCCCATAATCAAAGCTGTTATAAGGGAAAATGAAATCGACACCGATAACACCGATATCAAAAATATATTATACCTAGCAAGCATCAGCACATATTTTAGTGTCTCAACCTCCCCTACCGACGCAACCATATTGAAAAGAACAACCACAAATAAAGTAACACTCAATCCTGAAATCGCATTTTTAATATCCTCCTTACTTAATGCGATATGTGAGGCAATACATATTGACAAAAATAAGAATAGCCAAAAACTCGGTGAAGCTATGCTCCCATTGCTAAAAATCCCTGTATACACAATGAATATAGAGTGTCCAGACCACTCTATAAAATTCGCTACATGATTACTAGCTACAGGCGCTGATATCACGTATCTTTGCAGCATCTTGAATGTAGTGGGTTCTAACATATACATAAAAAATAGCATCGCGGCCGTTCCACTAAAAATCGGTCCTAGACTTATGAAAAAATTTCCGCTTGCCTGATATAGATTATGTTTGTTAAAACTATGATTTACATAGCCAAGAGTTGTAGTATCGGAATTCATGTCAAAAAATTTTATAGAGTTAATTTTATGTCCAAATATAAAACACATGAGGGCATGCCCTGCTTCATGTATTGGTGTCCCGATGCATGCGGTTAACATGATACCTGTCTTACCGAATGCTTGATATGCCCATTTATTTGAAATAGATTGTATCCAACCTAACAAAATTCCTACTGCTATTAATATTCCTACTAGATAAATGATCTCTGTTACACTTAAAATTAGTACATTTAACAATGTTTGCATTATATTTATTGCTACCTACCGTCATCACTTTTTATTTATTACTTTATTTTTTTCGACAAAACAATGTGATTTCCCTTTTACTTTTTATATTAACGATATTTCTATATCTAATTCTGAACGACTGATTGTTTTATTAGAATAAGCACATACTAAAAAAAATCATCAAAGGAGTGAAGCTTTATTTATGAATTATACAGAAAAACAATTGAAATCTATCGCAAAAGAATGTACAGAATTTGAGCACATTATAAATGCTATGGGTTATGGCTGCTCGTTACTGAACGTCTCTCCCGACGAATATGAAAGGCGTTGTTCCGATTGCATAAATTGGTTTGATGGCTCCTGTAAGATATTTAAAAAAGAATTTTCTCAATATCAATAATAGGATCTACACCTCTACTTCATATAGTTTTCATAAATAGGGACAGAAAAAAACACCTCTTATTTCATACAGTAAATATGTTATATAAGAGGTGTTTTCTCACTCAAATGGATTATCATTTTACTGTCGCTTTACTTTTTCTCACTATGTATAGGAAGTAATTTTCTAAACATATAAATCGATATCAATATTCCACCTCCAATAGTCCCCCACTTTAACCACGGATTTTCTAGAATCATATGCCATTTGTCTCCTAGCACAGCTCCAAATCCCAAGAAAATAGTTAACCATAGAACTGCGTGCACCATATCATAGATAAGAAATTTTACGATAGAAATACCACTAATACCAGCTACATAGGGTGTAACATTACCAATCGTAGGTAAAAATCGACCACCGATAACATAAGCCGGCGCCGACTTTTTTAGCAGTTCCTGCGCCTTGTCAATACGCTGTGGGGTTAGTCTAATATATCTTCCCCATTTTTCTATAAACGGTTCACCAATATGACGTCCTATTATAAAGGCAGAAATAGATCCTAGCATATATCCTAACAAGGCTACCAGCCAAACGATTATAATATGAAACTCTCCTTGCTTTGCCAGAAAACCTGCCAAAGCAACCAGCACGCTGCCTGGGAATGGCAATCCAATTGCTTCTAAAAAAACGCCTCCAAACACCCCGGGCAATCCAAGGCTACTTAAAATATCAAGCATTCTGTCAAACAAATTATCCCCTCCCACATTTATTATGGCTAAAAGTAGTATGAAATATTTATCTAGCTAATCTGATGTGAAAGGAAAGCGTGAAGCTTTTATTTATTCTGGAACTACAATGATAAAGATACTTAGCACTTCAACGGGCAAAACAAGTATAATAAGTTGACAAAAGCAGACACTAAAAAAATGATGTCTTGTATTAAAATAGACAGTATTCATGAAAAAATGTATAGAATTCCTATGCTATTTGTTTTATATTGATATTATATAAGAGAAATAATAGGATATAAAAATCAAAAGGAGAACGAAGCTATGACGACAAAGAACAATACAAACACCAAAACAGGCTGGAACTTCGACAATAGTTATGCCCGTCTCCCAAAATTATTTCTTACCACGCTTAGCCTGAATCCCGTACGCGCACCAGAGTTGATCATTCTCAATGCATCCTTAGCTATATCTCTAGGATTAGATGCACTATCGTTACAAAGCAATGCTAACATAGCGGTGTTTGCTGGCAATCAAGTTCCTGAAGGAGCTTTGCCTCTTGCTCAAGCTTATGCTGGACATCAATTTGGTCACTTTACCATGCTAGGGGATGGACGGGCACTACTACTTGGTGAACAGATCACGCCTTTAGGCGAGCGGGTCGACATTGGGCTCAAAGGATCAGGCAGAACACCCTACTCACGCGGCGGTGATGGGCGCGCAGCCCTTGGGCCGATGCTCCGTGAGTACATCATTAGCGAAGCAATGCATGCGCTTGGTATCCCTACCACCCGCAGCCTAGCGGTGGTGACAACTGGTGATGCGGTCATCCGCGAAACCGAGCAATCTGGTGCAATTCTGACCCGCATAGCTGCCAGTCACCTGCGCGTTGGTACCTTTCAATACGCTGCCAATTGGGGCACTGCTCTGGATCTGCGTACCCTAGCTGATTACACCTTAGGAAGGCATTTTTCTGGCGCGGATACCGCTGAAAACCCATACCTTTTCCTACTTCAAGAAGTGATCAAACGACAGGCTGCATTGATTGCCCATTGGCAATTGGTTGGCTTCATTCATGGAGTAATGAACACCGATAATATGGCACTCAGTGGAGAAACCATCGATTATGGGCCTTGCGCCTTTATGGATAGCTACGACCCAGCAACGGTATTCAGCTCCATTGACAAGCGTGGTCGCTATGCCTATGGCAATCAGCCAGATATTGCCGCTTGGAATCTCGCACGATTTGCAGAAACCTTACTGCCATTACTACATGTCAATCAAGAACAGGCTGTAAAACTTGCTGAATCGGCCATTGCAGATTTTACTAGATTATACCACGATCATTGGCTAGCAGGAATGAGAGGCAAATTAGGACTATTTAACGAAGAAGCACAAGATGAGGTACTCATTGAAAACCTCCTCCGTATGATGCAAGAGCATCGTGCGGACTATACCAATACCTTCCGCGCATTAACTTTTAATCTACTAGAAGACACGGATCTGTTTGATTCCGCGGAATTTTCTCAGTGGCATGCACAATGGCAAGCAAGGCTAGACAGACAGGCAGAACAAAAAAATGTCTCACGGCAGTGGATGCAAAGCAACAATCCTGCCATCATCCCTCGAAACCACCGGGTAGAAGCTGCTCTTGAAGCCGCAGTAAAGCAAGGCGATTACAGCGTGATGCATCGACTGCTTAAAGTTCTTTCAACTCCTTATGCCCACTCCCCTGAGCAGGCTGAATATACCACACCGCCCGCATTATCTAACTGCCCTTACAAAACTTTTTGCGGCACCTGACATATAACAATCGAATGGCCCCTTGGACAAATCGAAATAGCTATTGAATTTTCATATAAGTAAAGCTCCTGCCAAATTCATCTCGAATTTAGCAGGAGCTTTAAACTTTATCTGTTAATGTCTCTATTCGAGCACTTAATAGGATTTAATGCTATCTATATTCATTACTCTCCTACAAAATACCACGCATGATTATTCAGGCTTTATCAGGTGATTTAGATCCATGTAACGGTCATACTCCGTTTCATTTACATAGCCTAATGATAACGCCGACTCTTTCAATGTGATTCCCTCTTTTGCTGCTTTTTTAGCAATTTCGGCTGATTTATCATAGCCAATTAAAGGAACTAACCCTGTAATTAAAATCAGTGATTGATTCAAGTGAAGGTTTATTGTTGGAAGATTTGGTTCGATACCAACAGCACAGTTATGGTTAAACGAATTTATACTATCACTCAATAATCTTATACTTTGAATTAAGTTATATGCTATGACAGGCATAAATACATTTAATTGAAAGTTTCCCTGGCTAGCAGCAAAACTGATTGTTGTATCATTACCAAAAACTTGAGTAACGACCATGGTTAATGCTTCCGCTTGTGTAGGGTTTACTTTTGATGGCATAATTGAGCTTCCTGGCTCATTCGCTGGAATGGTGATTTCACCAATCCCACAGCGTGGCCCACTGGCTAGCCATCGTACATCATTAGCAATTTTCATAAGATCCGCTGCTAAAGCTTTCAGCAACCCATGAACAGCTACAAGCTCATCTTTACTGGACAAAGCTTGAAATTTGTTGGGAGCTGTTTGAAACTGCTCTTTTGTTAGTTCACTAATTTCATTCGCAACTTTTACAGCAAAATCTGGGTGTGTATTTATCCCTGTACCTACAGCTGTCCCACCCATTGCTAAATCACGCAAAAATTCAATACCAGCACTGATCATTTCTTTGTTACGTTTTAACATGCTAACCCAACCACTCATTTCTTGTCCTAAAGTGAGCGGAGTAGCATCCATTAGATGGGTTCGTCCAATTTTTACAATTTGCATAAATTTTTGTGACTTATCTTCCAATGTATCAATCAAGCCATCTATTGCTGGGAATAGATCCTTTTTTATTAGCGTTAATCCTACAACATGAAGTGACGTTGGAAATATATCATTTGAACTTTGTGAGCGGTTCACATGATCGTTAGGATGAATGGCACTATGTTTTCCCTCTTCTTCTAATATTTGTGTTGCACGATGTGCGATTACCTCATTAACGTTCATATTAAACTGTGTCCCACTGCCGGTTTGCCATACAGCCAAAGGAAAATGCTCATCTAATTTTCCCTCTTTGATTTCATTACAAGCTTTTATAATGGCATCCGCTCTAACTTCATCGAGCAGTTCTAATTCCTTATTCACATTAGCCGCAGCCCATTTTAATGTAGCAAATATGCGAACCAATTCTATTGGTATTTTCTCGGTTCCAATTTGGAAATTTTCATAACTACGTTGTGTCTGGGCTCCCCATAATTTATCAACAGGTACCTTAATTTCTCCAATAGAATCTTTTTCAATGCGATATTCCAAAATAATCACTCCTCGTATAATATATTTAAGTTCAACTATTGAAAATGTTTGTAGCCGCATCCTTCAAACATAATAGTTTCGTCTTATCCTCGATGAACCGCTCCTTAGTTTGTTCTCTTATAACGAAAGAAATTCGTCATATTATTCACAATCAAAAGGAATGGGTGGGGTCATTTTTCTTTTATCATGGTAGGCACTTTCTTTTTGATATTAAAGTTACATATTCTCATAAAAACTTAAAACACCTGCTAGTTTTATACAAAATTTAGCAGGTGTTTTTCTATATTTTTTCTATGTATTGATAGTACAATAAATTTTCTCTAAAAAAGTATCAAAAGTGAAGGTCTTCTATGTCTAAAAAAAAAGCCCCAGTCATTTGACTGGAGCTTTTTTTATCTAATTAGCGTTTGTTGCTTTGAAAACAATCTCTGCAGAATACAGGACGATCGTTGCTTGGTTTGAAAGGAACTTGAGTTTCACAACCACAAGCTGCGCAAGTTACGTCATGCATTTCACGTTGTTGTTGTTGTCCACCACGGTTGTTGCCGCCTGCTCTTTGTTGTTTACGAGCTGCTCTGCATTCAGGGCAACGTCCAGGTTCGTTAGCGAAACCTTTTTCAGCGTAAAAATCTTGTTCTGATGCTGAGAAAATGAATTCTGTGCTGCAATCGCTGCATGTTAAAGTTTTGTCTTGTGCCATATTATATATAGCCTCCTCAAATGTATTACTGAGAAATTTTTTGATTCAATCGAATGCTCATTAGGACTTCCCCTACATAAATACAGTTTGAGAAGGACAAAGGAATTTTTCGTTGGACCTTATCTCTAGTTATCCTATTGTACTATATAAATAAGAAAAAAGCAAAGACTTTTTATTTATAGAAAATAAATA
>JARBTT010000129.1 GCA_029240055.1 Anaerosinus sp. | reverse complement strand
GGTAGATCCATAGCTTTGCGTCACTGCTTTTCAACAGTTTTGCTAATCAATATAGAGTTCTTTTTGATTATAGGATGAAAAATAGAATTATACTGGTAATGGTAGCGGCGATAAGGCATGTTGGCACTGCATGGAGTAATAATTGAGAAAATAAAGTATCGCGGTCTTCCTCTTTATTACAAGAACCCAATACTAAACTGCCACCAGAAGAAAATGGTGATATCGCTGTTGCTTGCGCACCGATTACAACGCAAGTGAAGAGTAGCATAGGATTGATGCCGGTTGCCTCGACAATAGATGGGATAATCGGGAAAAGCGCTGGGCATACAACGCCCAAGGTACTGCTGAAAAATGACATAATTCCACCAACGATACATAACGCAATTGGTACTAAGAAAGCTGGTATGTTTGCACCGATCCAGCCAGCTAAAATATTGATTGTTCCCGCTTTGATTGCCACGGAGATGAGCATGCCAACGCCACAAATCATAATCAAAGTATTCCAAGGAACTTTCGCAATTACTTGCTTTTCGTCAGCAAGTTTTAACATAAGTGCAACAACTGAAAGCGAAATTGCAATTAGTCCGATATCCATTTTTGAATTGATAAAAGTAACCATTTTACTGTGCGGCAATAGCATATGTAAGAGTGGTGCTGCCAGAACCATGGCCATCATGAAAAGAATAAGATACAAAGTTGTTTTTTGCTTAGAATTAAAAGTGGTTGGTTTTTCTATGGCTATTTCTTTATTAAATGATTTTCCGTTTTTAGTAAAAAATAAAAAGCCTGAAATTACAAATAGAGGAATGAGTAAGGTTGTAAGAAAAATTGTGGTGGTGTAAGCAAAATCGTTTTCAGCAAAACCGGCAGCATCAATTAGAGTTTTAAAAATAATACCACTTTGGCTAGTCATAAAATTGGCTCCGGCAAGTGCGCCATAATTTACGGAGATTGCGCCGATTGTTTTACTAAGACCAGTTTTTTCACAAAGGAGAAGGGTGATCGGGGCCATGAATGCCATTACAGTAAAGAACCCTGCACCCAATCCAGCAATCAGTGTCGCGGCAAAGAAAATAGCAAACGGCAGTAAATGAGGAAAACTACGGCAAGCGTATAAAAGGTGAGCGGATAATTTTTCTAAAGTACCATTTACAAGGGCGAAGTTATAAAAGAGTGAAACTGCAAAAATAACAAAGAAAATACTAATTGGCCACATTTGGATAACTTCAGCTGATTTTAAGTCTAGCAAGAAACAGCCGATTATGTAAGCAAAGAAAATAGCAAAAAAACCAGTGTTGATTTTGGTTCGGTACCCAAGAAAAATAGAAATGACGATTGATAGTACTACAATAAAGCTAATCATAATATTCCTCCTATTTCCTAGTAGTGTTATGCTGTTTTTCGTATAAATTAGTTGGCTATTCCTAGTAATTTAGCGGGAGTTTTTTTCGTCATTACATCAATTTGATTCTCGGGAATCCCGTGATCAGCGAGAAATTGCATATAATTTTCTAAAGCAATTTCCCAGTGCGGATTTTCCACTTGGCCACCATCGGTGTCAACAATAATATTTTCATAACCGACTTTGTTTATGATCGTTAAATTGTCTTCAAGATTATTCCTATAAACGCCGCCACCCATAGGTTGTGCATAGCATCTTTCTAAATAAACATTATAGTCTTTGGTTATTTTTACCTGATCTTCATGCGACATTCCCACAACCCAGAATTCTGGATGGGTAATAACGATTTTATCTAAACCCATAGCTTTTGCTTGCTCTACTATGGGGAATATTTCTGCTGGTGCTAAATGTCCTGTGCCTAAAACCGCATTGTAATCCTTTATCATTTTAAAAATTTCTTTCAGTGGCTTGACGATTTTTCCATTATTTAAGCAAGCAATGCCTCCAGTTTTGCCGTATTGTTTTAAATGATTTTCGGCACTAGTTGTTGGTAGCCAGACAATTTTTGCTCCCATTTTAAGTCCTGTTTCTACTGCAATAGGATTTAAACCACCAATTGCAGCATTTAATGTAATACTGCCAAACATAGTAAAATTGTTACCATTTTGATGCATAATCTTATTATGCTCATTGGTTAAGTAAGCGCGATTCATCGTTGTTCCATGATGTGATTTTATCACAATTGCCCGTGCGCCTACTTTGATTCCTGCTTCCATTAGTTCAAAGTCACTGTAAGCACGCTCGCGAATATCTGGTGCTGAATGAACATGCATATCAATAACGCCATGCAATGAAACTTTTCCCATGATAATCATCCTCATTTCTTATTTTTATCGTCAATTTAATAGCAGTTTTAGCAGTATAAAATGTTTCGCGGATATGGGGGTGTATCATTGTTCTTTATAATAATTAATCAAACAGCCGGCGGTAAGAATTTTTTGCTCATCCATAGCTAAATCGCCAACAGAAAGAAAAATTTCCGAGAGCTTTTCACCTAAAACGTAAGCTTTGATTTTGGGATTTCTTTGCATAATACTAGTTTTCAAATTCGGGATAAATATAAAATCATTTTCATTAAAGAGTGGCTCATCAACAATAAACGGAATCATTCCCCAATTAATTAAGTTGGAACGATAGCGTTTCGTCGCATATTCTTTCGCCAAATTTGCCCACGCACCCAGAACTCGTTGGCAGGAGGCTGCCTGTTCTCTGGCTGAACCATCACCAGGTTTGTTGGCAAAGAGCGTACTGCCAATGCCGATGTTTTGAAAATCAATGTTTGAAAAGCCAGTTATACTTTTAATTTTTTGATAAGCACAATCTAATTCTTCTGAATCTAAGTTTGGTGCGATACCATCTTCTCTTTGTTGCTCATATACTTGAACTTCTTTCGCTTTTTCTACATAACGAGGGTCTTTTCTGCTAAGGGTGAATTCGGCAAGGCGGAGGGGATTAGATCGGTAGGAGGAAGTTTCCCCAGACGGAATGAGTTCATCAGTCGTTGTAACCGGATCGGTAATATAGCTTATAACTTTGAGTAATAAATGCTCTGTTAGTTTTGGAATGGTCGGCCAATCTTTGATATTAGGGCCAAATTTCAATTCCAAGTCAGGATCATTTTTACCGATTCCATTAAAAACGCGTTTGTCATAAATTTCTCGATTGAAGTAATAAGGCCGTTTTTTATCATTGAATTCTATTTCTGTCGCAGCGGTCAATTTCCCGCCGTTGATTGCAGTTGCAGCAATGGAACGAGCGTCCATAAGTGCTACATAAGAAAGTTGTCCTTCAGTTGGTTTTGAGCCTTCGCGATTTGGAAAGTTTCTGGTCGTATGGCGAATAGAAAATTCTTGATTTGCTGGAGTATCGCCAGCGCCAAAACAAGGTCCGCAAAAGGCAGAACGGACAACAACGCCAGCACTGATTAACTTCTCGATTGAACCGTTTCTTACTAATTCAAGGTGATTGGGTTGACTATCAGGATAAACACTCATAGAAAATGTACCATTGCCAGTAGAATTTTCGTTCATTATGTTTGCTACGGCAACGACATTATCAAAGGTTCCACCAGAGCAGCCGGCAACGATACCTTGATCGACGTAAATTTCACCATTTTTTACTTTGCTAGTAAGGTCAAAGTTTATTTTACTTTGCGCAAATTGTTTCATGCTATCGCTTTGTATTTTTTGCAGGATATCAATAGCATTGGCTTTGAGTTCTTCGATTGTATAAATATTGCTAGGATGGAATGGCATTGCAATTGTTGGTTTGATGGTAGAGAGATCAACATAGACGAGACCATCATAATAGGCAATATCTTTTGGTTCTAATTTTTTATAATCTTTTGGTCTGCCATGGATTGTATAATATTGTTCTACTTTTTCATCAGTACACCAAATAGAGCTCCAACAAGTTGTCTCTGTGGTCATGACGTCAATGCCATTTCTATAATCGATATCCAAATTGCCTATGCCATCACCAATGAATTCCATTACTCTATTTTTTACATAGCCCTTCTTGTACACATTACCGATGATTGTTAAAGCGATGTCGTGAGGGCCTACACCTTTTTGTGGTTTGCCAGTAAGATAGATACCAACAACTTCAGGTGGGGTAAGGTCATAGGTTTTACCTAATAATTGTTTGGCTAGTTCACCACCACCTTCACCTACGCCTAATGTACCCAAGGCACCATATCTGGTATGACTATCTGAACCGAGAATCATGTTCCCGCATTTAGCCATCATCTCTCTATTATAAGAATGGATAACTGCCATATTGGTTGGTACATAAATACCACCATATTTTTTGGCCGCGGATAGAGAAAACATATGATCATCTTCGTTAATCGTACCGCCGACAGCGCAAAGACTGTTATGGCAGTTTGTCATAACAAAGGGAATAGGAAATTCCTCTAAACCACTAGCTCTGGCTGTCTGGATGATTCCGACATACGTAATATCATGGGCAGTTAAACTATCGAATTTTAGTTTTAAAGTATTGTTAGTTTGTATAATCGTATGATTTTGTAAAATAGCAGAAGCAATGGTTCCTTTCTTTGCTTCTGCTTTGTTTATAACTTTTCCAGTTTTGCATTCAATTTTTGTCGCAGCGTTTTCATCATCAATGATAATTTCTGATCCTTCTAAAAGATAGACACCAGTATCGTACAAATTGACCATTCTAGTTCTTCCTTTCCAATTGTAAAGTAATGTAATGCAAGAGTATTATTGGATTTTTATATAAATTTTTTGTATATTTGGATAAATATGATTACTAATAGTTGGTTTTATTATATAATTGAGATGCAATATAATCAAATTCTTAATGTTTTATATACCCTATAGATTTTTTCTATATTAAATAAATATTAAAAAAGAAGAGGCAGATTATACTATGACAGAACGAGAGCTATTGTATGTAAAAACAATTGCTGATGAACGCAGCATTTCGAAAGCAGCAAAAAAATTGTTTTTGACCCAGCCTTCACTTAGTAATTGCATTCAAAAGCTAGAAGCAAACCTTGCTACTAAATTGTTTACACGAATGAGCACGGGACTGACTTTAACTTTTGCAGGAGAAAGATATTATCAAATTGCTACCAATATTTTAAAGATATACAGTGATTTTGAGATTGAGATCAGTGACATCAATAACCTGAAAAAAGGTAGGATTACGATTGGGATTACCGTGTATTTAGCAACGTATATTTTACCGGTTATCTTGCCTGCGTTTAAGCAAGAGTGTCCGCACATAGAAATACATATTGTTGAGAAAAATTCGACAGAATTGGATAAGGCGTTGACCGCGGGCGAAATAGATTTTGCGATTATGCACGTCCTACCATTTTTACAAAATTCTAACAATTTAAAGTTTGTTTTTTATCCTTTATTTAAAGATCCACTACTTTTAGCAACGTGTAAAGATCATCCGCTAAAGAAATTTGCTGTACCTGTTGAAAATATAGAGTATCCGAAAATAGATATTACCTTGTTTGCTGAAGAACCCTTTATTTTGTTAAATAAAGGCCAGAAAATCAGACAGGTTTCTGATTTGATTTTAGATAAGGCCAATATTGATCCCCATATTGTTCTGACGAGTAAAAGTTATGAAACAGCAAGACGACTAGCTGGCGTGGGAATCGGTGTAACTTTTGTTCCGATGCAATATTTAAAGATCTTTCAGGAAGACTATTTTCCCGAGTATTACTATATTGACGAGAAATATGCCGCTTATTGGACAATGGGAATCTTAGTTCCTAAGAATGCCTATGTTTCTAAAGCTGCTTGTTTGTTCATTGAAATGGTTACGGAACAATTCAAAATACATAATGTCGATTTTGAATAGTCACAAATAAAGGGGTTATGTCAGAATAATTTTTCGAATGTTCAAATGCTGGATGAAAAACCTAGAAAATAGACGTTAAAAAAGTAAAAGTGGTATAAATTTAGCTTTTAGTGCTAACTTATACCACTTTTTTGTTTCGTTTTTATTAAATTGATTCTATATTTTTGAGCCAGCCAATTAGCAAGTAGTTAATTGAAATGGATACACTGAGCTTTTGATATATAAGTTTGGTTGATTTATGGACTAGTTTTCTAGTGCTTTATCAAATTAATTGCCTTTGCTAGTGTTTTTTCATCAAATGCACCTTGATATTCGGCGACAACATTGCCAGCGGAATCAATGATAAGTGTAGTTGGAATGGATGAAATTCTATAGGTATTGAGGCCTTGTTGCTCATTATCAAAATATACAGGGAAATCATACCCTTGATCTTGGACGTATTTTTGTCCCTTTGCCTGCGTTTCGCGCTGACCATCAACTAAGTCTACCATCATAAAAACAATATTATCTTTCTCGGTTGCATATGCTTTGTTAAAATGTGGCATTTCACTTCTACATGGTGGACACCAAGATGCCCAAAAGTTCAAGATAATAGGTTTACCAGCAAAGTCAGATAATTTGACCTTATTTCCCTGCTTGTCAAAGACTGTGAAATTTGGAGCTGGATACTTTTTATTTTCATTATCTTCATACTCATCCTGCTCGTCGGAATTCTTTGTAATTTGTATATCCTTCGTTTGTTTATAGTTATTTGTTAAAGTAGAATAGGCAAAAGATGCAATGCCAAGAAAGGCCACAAAGATGAGTATCCCTAAAATAGTTTTTCTTTTTGTATTCATAACTTCCTCCTAAAATGTAAGTAAAGATAAAAAATATCCCATAAGGCCTGTTGCCATAAGAAGGCCGACGATAATGAGTAAACTACCAGAAATCAAATTAATAACTCGATAGTTTTTCTTTATAAAAGCAAATGTTGATTTTAACTGGTCAATTAAAATGGCACTTGCAATAAAAGGAATTCCAAGTCCAAGTGAAAAGCTGAAAAGCATAAGGATACCTTTCAGGCTTTCGCCGCTGGAGGCGGCGAGCATTAAAGCTGAGCCTAAAAATGCGCCCACGCAGGGAGTCCAGCCAATCGAAAAGACTATACCGAATAACATAGAGGATAAAAACCCTACACTGGCAGTCTTCATATTCAACTGATGATTTGTATTGATAAACGGAATTCGAATCACTTCCATAAAATTGAGACCAAACAGTATGACAATCATACCAGATACAATATTTACGGCGGTGCTATATTCCTTTAAAGAGCTCCCAATTGTTCCCGCAAAAGCGCCAAGCAATACAAATATAATGGTGAAGCCGAGGACAAAACCTAGAGCATTGCTAACCGCTGCTTTCTTGTTACCATCGCTATTTTGCCCAGCGAAGTACGAAATGTAAACAGGCAACATCGGCAATAGACAGGGTGAGATGAAGGTGATAA
>JARBTT010000128.1 GCA_029240055.1 Anaerosinus sp. | reverse complement strand
CCCTTTGACAATAACTTCTTTCCTTCATTTTGTTAACTTATCCATAATCGCTAAAATTTCTTCGATTTTTTCTTTTTCCTTACCTTCCTCAAAGGCTTGTTTCACACAATGCTCCATATGCCCATGCATAATTTCTTTGTTCACTGAGTTTAGTAACGACCGAGTTGCCAATACTTGATTAAAAATATCAATGCAATAGCGATCTTCCTCAACCATTTTCAATATACCGTCAATCTGACCTCTTGCCGTCTTCAAAAGACGGTTGACCTTGCCAAGATCAGCTTTCATAGAATCGCCCTCCAAACCAACTATTTAATGGATACTACTTGATAATCAGCATCGAGAATTGTTTGCGTTAACAATTCATTGCTTACGTCTTTGGAAAGTTCTAGTGTCGCAGATTTCCCTTCTAAACTCACTACCACGCTTACCACGCCATCAAGGTCTCCTAAAATCTTTTCTACATTCTTTTTACAATGATTACACATCATGCCTTCAATACTTATAATTTTTTTCATTTTTCTCTCTTCCTTTTCTTTTTGATTTAAACTTATAAAATTTGCTTGTCCTTCAACTTTTTGTTGATCCCGGGATGGTTTAAATAATTTTAATCGTAACGCATTTGATACAACACATACTGAACTCATACTCATCACCGCAGCACCAAACATTGGATTTAGCTTCCAGCCTAAGAATGTATAAAATACGCCTGCAGCCAATGGAATGCCAATGATATTATAAAAAAACGCCCAAAATAAATTCATTTTAATATTCTTTATCACTGCTTTACTAAGTTCCAGTGCAGTTACTACGTCGAGTAAATCACTTTTCATTAAGACAATATCAGCTGATTCCATCGCAATATCAGCACCAGCGCCAATAGCAATCCCTACATCAGCTCTGACCAATGCTGGTGCATCATTAATGCCGTCGCCAACCATTGCGACTTTCTTTCCTTGCTCTTGTAGCTTACGAATCACATTTTCTTTATCTTGCGGTAAGACTTCGGCAATGATCTTTGAAATATGAACTTCTTTTTGAATCGCTTCTGCTGTACGTTGATGATCACCCGTCAGCATAATAACTTCAATCCCCTGTTCCATCATTTGCTGTATTGCCGCCTTACTCGTTGATTTTACAATATCAGCAACAGCAATAATTCCTAGGACCACCTTATCGTTTGCAAAATAAAGTGGTGTTTTGCCATTTCCAGCCAATGCATCGCCTTTTTCTAAAAAGGACTCTATAGTCACATGATTTTCCTGCATATATTTTATATTGCCGGCAAAAAATTGCGTTCCGCCTATCTTCCCTTGAATCCCTTGCCCAAGGACAGCTTGAAATTCCTCAACTACCAAAAGTGTAATTGCTTGACTCTCAGCGTATTCTACGATTGCGATTGATAATGGATGTTCCGATTGTTTCTCCAGAGATGCTGCAATCTGTAACAATTCATTCTCGTTTATATCTGAACCAAAAATAACATCTGTTACTTTTGGTCTACCTTGCGTAATCGTACCTGTTTTATCCAAAACAACAGTATCGACTTTATGTGCTGTTTCTAAACTTTCTGCCGATTTAATTAAAATTCCTCGCTCTGCACCTTTTCCCGTACCAACCATAATTGCGACTGGCGTTGCCAGACCCAGCGCACACGGACAAGATATTACGAGTACCGCGATGCCAATCGATAAGGCAAAATCAAAGGTTGCACCCGCCATTAGCCACCCGATTGTCGCCAAGATAGAAATCGTAATAACCGTTGGTACAAAAATCCCACTAATCTGATCGGCTAGCTTCGCGATTGGTGCTTTACTCGAACTTGCTTCTTCTACCAATTGAATAATCTGGGCTAGTGTCGTATCATTACCAACCTTTGTCGCTATTATTTTCAGTGCCCCCATTTTATTCATCGTAGCCGCAATTACTTTATCCTCTTTTTGTTTGGCAACAGGTATGCTTTCCCCCGTAAGTGCAGATTCATCAACGAACGAGCTTCCCATCACAACGGTACCATCAACCGGAATACTTTGTCCAGGCTTTACAAAAACAATATCTCCCACGATTACTTCTTCAATGGGCACTTCGCGCTCTTGTTCATTGCGCAAAACCACTGCAGTTTTAGGGGCAAGATCCAGCATTTTCGTAATGGCTTCTGAAGTTTTCCCTTTTGATTTTATTTCAAGAAATTTACCAAAGGTAATTAACGTTAAAATCATCGCTGCTGATTCAAAATATAAATCAGCTACATACTGCCTTACAACGCCAAGCTCCTGATGGCCTAGACCATAACCGATGTAATAAATTGCAAAAACACCATAGAGCAAGGCTGCTGATGAACCAATTGCAATCAGCGCATCCATATTGGGTGCTCCTTTGATTAAGGTTTTATAGCCAAAAATAAAATAATTACGATTAACATATAGGATTGGTAACGTTAATAAAAATTGGGTGAATGCAAAGGTAATTGCATTTTCTGTCCCATGAAAAAATACTGGCAAGGGCAAAGAAAACATATGTGACATGGAAATATACATCAGCGGCAAAGAGAAAATCAACGATACAACCAAGCGAAACTTCATATGACTGATTTCGATTTGTGTAATATTTTGTTTTTTCTCGGATGGCTTTTCCTGCTTATTAGAAAGCATTTCTCTGACAGTTGCACCATATCCCGCTTCTACTACCGCAGTACAAATCTCTTGATCTGAAATTAACTCTTCCTCATAAGTAACTTGCATAGTATTGGCCAGTAAATTTACGGCAACTTCTTTGATTCCAGCCAACTTACGTACACTTTTCTCTACATGTGCCGAGCAAGCTGAACAGCTCATTCCCGTAACGTCAAACTTCTTTTTCATTTTTTTATTCCTTTCTTACAATATAATGCGGAATAATACAGTGTATTTTATTTGCTAGCATATCCAAATATAGAAACCGCATGTAATATACCCCACAGGGGTGTTGTGTTACTTAATGATAATACTTATCATTAAGTTTGTCAATCCTTAAATATGCTATGAAAAAAAGATAGGACTGCTACAAAACATTGTAACAGTCCTATCTTCTATTGAGCCTTTTATCTATTCGCTTTTTGCAGCTTCACCATTTTTAATTTCCAAATCATAATCTTTCTTGTTAAAAATGCGTTTTCTCGTTGGATCAAATTGGTCGTTCACTATACTACGCTTAGCTTCATAATCCACTGTTTTAATATCCGTGAGATCTAAAACGGTATGAATCATATCATCCGTCATATACGGTCTATTTACCGCTTTACTAATCCGTTGTACTTTTTCTGGATACTGTTCCTTAAACTTATCAGAAGCCCACATAAGCATTGGGATTTCAATCATATGACGATTCGGATTTTCTTCAATGTGCCCAGAAAAACTAGACTCATCATAAACAGCTTCGCCATGATCGGATACATAGATGACAAGTGTTTCATCATCTTTAAATTTATCAATGATGGAACTCACAATGTAATCATTATAATAGATTGCATTATCATATTGGGCAACAATTGTCTTCTTTTCATCATCCACATTCATTGGTACATCATCCTTGTTAAACTTAGAAAATGCATAAGGAAATCTATTATAATATAAACCGTGTTCTCCCATTAAATGAATCACAAAAAAATTCTTATCTTGACGTTCTTGTAATGCACGGTCAATCAATGGAAATAGCTCGCCATCCACAACACCATAATCCTCGCGCGAATCTCGAAGCCTTGTAAATTCATGTTTGGTACTATGCTGGGCAAAAATTTGCGCAACATTCCCCCAAATGCCTGAACTTTCTTGATTGGATAACCAAAAAGTTTTATATCCGGCGGCATTCATGACATCTACGATATTATTATACTCATACCAATTTTTATCTGATTCTAAATGACAAAAAGTAAGCAATTCACTTAGTACCGCGATTGTCGTTGAATGAGGGCTAATCACATCTCTAAATGTATACAAGTTGTGTTCGTTTTGCATTTTTTGCAGATTAGGGGTATTTGGTAATGGATATCCATATAAGCCCATATGATTACGATTGGTCGATTCACCTAATATAAATACGACATTTTTTATCTTACTTTTATTTTCGGTTAATTCGATTTTATCATTTAACCTAGAAGTTAAATTATCATATGCTTCCATATTTTTAAAAGCTACTTGTGCCGAAGCATAGGCTCTTTGAATTGGCAAATATTGATGGTCGGTGAAAAACTGACCATAAACTGATACCATGCGGATCGTATAAATAAAACCGATCGCCAATATTCCCATAACAACTTTATTCGGTTTCGTATGGCTCACCTTGCAAAACGTAAAATTCTTTTTTCTCACAAAATAGATAATGGCTAATAAACCTAACACACCAATGCATTCTTTAAAGCCTAGATACATTTCAAAAAATTCTATCATTTCACGATAATTGGTTTCAAAAATCGAATTAACAATCCCTGCTCCAATGAGGATTTTATAATTATACATTGCAAAAAACTCTATTACAAAAATTACGCCTGTAATAGTTAAGATAACAGCTTTGACTAGATTTTTTAAAATAGGATTATAAAGAATTTGGACAAAAGCCGCAACCCCAAAGGCAGCAAAAAATAAACTAAAGCCGTAACTGATCATCACCTCTAGTTTTGCTTCCGAAATTAACGACCATGCCATTGTCGTAAAATTCAGCAAAAAGAGTGCAATAATAAAACCAACATTTTCATGGAAAACATTCTGGATTGCATTTGCAAACTTCTGTAATTTCATTTTAATAATGTATCTATACACAATTCCACCTACTATCAATAAATATACAAAACGCAAACTCACACTATAACATATAAATATTATCTTAAAAAGGCTATTTGAGCAATATAATTTTTAAAAAAATCGCAAGAAAAATAAGGTAGTTTACAGTTTTTTTTAAATTTCTAGTAACCATCGAACCTTTTTGTTACAGAGCAAAGACAACTAAGCTGTCTTAACTCATTATGATCCCGCTCACATATGTAGCAAAAAATTTTAAAGCAGAAAGACTAGCTAACTTTATTAGAGGGCACTGAAAATGTCTGTACTCAAAAAAAAATCCAATCAAAAGGAAAGACCGTTGAAGCGCATAAATGCGTTTTAACAGTCTTTTTCTATATGGTGATACATTTTAGTACCCTTGAAAATCGCCTACCCCATCAAATTCGCTAAAAAATTAGCAAACTCTGCTTGATTAAGATTTCCAGGAACGATAGCCCGCTTTACATGACGATACTCATGAGGTGAAATTTTATTTGGCGTATTTCCTAGAATAAAACTTATGTTATAGCCAGCTTTAAAGGCAATGTCTATATTTTCTTCTGTATAGGCTCCATAAGGCCATACAATAGCATCGACTGGATGCCCTAAAATGTCACATAATTGTTTTTGGCTTTGCTGCATATCCTCTCGGATCTTCTGTCGATAGTGTTTCATTGATTCATATTTGCCCTCAGCAAATGAGGGTAAAGCCGTCATCGCATCCTGTTTACCATGTGAATCGACCGTTACATATTGATGCAATTGATACGTATGTGATGCTATCGTTACAAGTCCCGAAGCATCAATTTCCTGTAACTCCTGCCTTTTTACCGCAATATTTCCCGAATCATCTATCCACGAAGTAATAATCGCAAACATTGCTGGATATTGATACTCTTTCAATAAAGGTAAGACTTTCGTATACATGGACTGATATCCATCATCAAAGCTCAGTAAAATAGGATGTTCAGGCAAATTTTCTTTTCCTGCAAGAGCATTTTTATATTGTTGCAAAGAAATCGGTGTATATTGCATTTGTTTTAAATAGGCAAAATGCGCTCGTAAGTTCTCTTCTGATACAGCCAAAGTATTTCCTTGATCATTAATATCATGATAGCAAAGAATAGGCACAACCGTCGTGTTGCTGGCAGCAGCGCTATGGGCTATTAATAACAAAAGGGCAAAAACACATGCACTGCCTAATTTTGTGAACCAAGACATTTCTTCATCCCCCCGCTGAATATAAATCTACAAAGCTCAAGTATGGAGTAAAGCCTTTAGCAAAAAATCATTCCATTGATTTTTCTTTAAATCATAAGCACCAAAAATCGAACCAAATTCCCAGTACGCCCAAGAAAATCCATTATTTTCCGCCTCTTTGCGCACAGCTGTCGTCCATGTAATACGCATTTTTTTCGGTACAGCTTCGTTTACCCCAAATTCACCAAGCAAAACAGGCACTTGGTTTGCCTTCGCCCATCCTTGTACAAGTGCTAATCGATCCGCTATCCGCTGTCTTTCTTCAGTGGTCCCCATCCATTCTACATTTTTATAAGTTTCATAACCTAAATAAGGACTTTCCTGAAAAGTAAATTCCTGCGGTTCATAATAGTGAAAAGTCAATATCAAATGATTTGTTTTTGGCAAAACCAAATGTTTAAGCCCATCAATATTATTGAAATTTTCTCCACCTACAACGATATAACGATCAGGATTTTCCTGACGAATAATAGTTACAGCTTCTGCCAGATAAGTATTCCATAAATCGCCAGATAAATTCTGATGCGGTTCATTGAGCACTTCAAAAACCAATTGCGGTGGATACTCCTTATAACGATGCGCCAGTTGACGCCAAATGGATAAAAAAAGGTCATGGTATTTCTCCGGTTCAGCCATCAACTCATTAAAATGATGAAAATCAAGAATAATGTATAAGTGTTCCTTTAAGGCAAATTGGATATGTTCATCCAATTCTTTCATAAAGACTTCCTCCAATTGCGCATTCGGTTGATCTTTGGCATAGTCCGAAAAACGCACGGGTAAACGCACACCGTCAAAACCCGCTTGCTTGATCAACGTAAAATAATTATCCTGCAAAGTTACATCCCAAGGCATAGCTTTGGGAGCCTCTAAAGCATTACCTATATTGATCACTTTTTTAAACGGTAAAGGTTCTGCGACAGGCATAGTAATCGGATCTACCGCCTGATTATACCCCATCGGCAAAATTCCTAGAAAAAAACTAGCAAAAAAAATGCCACACAGAAAAATTTTCTTTATTGATTTCATTTGTTCATGCCTTATCCAGTACAGATTAAACCGCTAAACTGGAATTCCTTTCTTCATTCTATCCTATGTGCAAAAATCAATATTATTTTTTCTCAGTTTCTTGGCAAAAAGGGAAAAATTCAAGGGTGATATCCTGTGGCAAAAACATAACAAAAATATAATCCAACTGATGCTGCCCAACAAAATCTTCAATATTGTCTTTATAATATCTTGGATCG
>JARBTT010000127.1 GCA_029240055.1 Anaerosinus sp. | reverse complement strand
GCTGAACCGGATATTGATCCTGGTAACAATTTCATCGGTAACGACAACGCCGCGGCAAATACAAAAGACTTAAAGAAATATACTAAACTTTGAAAAGCAATGACCATCATTACTGTTTCGGCCGTATACATAAAATACAAGAAAAATCCTGTCAATAAAGCGCAAGATACTAGTAGATACTTTTCGCGTCCATCAAAGAAACGATCCATAACCCAACCGCCTATCGCGGTAGAAATGCCAGCTGCCACAAATGGTAACGGTGTTAATAACCCTACGGATTTTAAATCTAAGTGTCGTACTGTTAATAAGTACGTAGGCATCCAAGAATCTAACCCTTTGTTAACTAAACTTAGCGCAAACCACGCGATTACCAATTGCCACATAATCGGCATTTTTAATAATTCTTTCATATTGATTTTTTTCTTATCGCCAGCCGCGACTTGCTCAGCCTCTTCAACTTTAGCAGGCTTAATCAAAAACCAATACACTACAATGTAAACGATCCCTAAAATTCCGAAAATATGAAACATATTTCTCCAGCCAAAAGCTAACATTAAAGGTACAATCATCATTGGTGCAATTGCACTACCTACATAATTTGATGATAATAGCGCAGCTGCCATTTTAGGTCGGTCTGTTTTAGGAAAATATTCTGCAATAGCGCGTAAACTTGCTGGGGGAAAAGAACCTTCTCCAATACCAAATATAAAACGAATGACAATCAATGCTGTTAACGACCAAGCATACCCTGTGCCCATTGTAAAAACAGACCACAAAAATAGCGATATTATAATAACCTTTTTAGAACCAAATTTATCCGAAAGCCAGCCACCAGGCACCTGCATAATTGCATAACCCACAAAAAAAGTACTAAGAACGACCCCCATAGCCGAAGGATTTAAACTAAACTCTTGTCCAATTGAAGCTAACGCAATATTGATGGCAGCCCGATCAATATAGGAAATACAAAACCCAACATACAGTAACACAAACGCCAAATACTTATTTCCACCTTTTATATTGTTAACAATCCCCATAACTAGCGCCTCCTTATATTTATTACGACTCTCATCTCAATCCCTAGAAATCACTAAAAAAAATAGCCATTAACGCTTAAGTTTGCGTTAATGGCTACGTTGCCAATTCTATTTAAGTATTCCACTCTCTGATGAAATGAAAGGAGCATGCTTTTTCCTCATTCATCAAAACATAAACTATTCTATAATATTTCACTGCAGTAGACTATTACAGAATTACACAATATAAAACATACATTTTATATCTTTATAAATTTAATTATGTCTTTCGAGTTATTAATGCTATTATATAAACAAATGTGTGTCTTTAATAGCCCTTTATACTGTCCATAAATACATTTAATGAAGTTTTCTAGCGATACGTAGTCAATTGTACGAGGTGATACATCATGAAATTAGGCATTGCGGCTCCTTTGGAAATTGCCGATAAAATTATACCGATTATTAAGAAAGATTTTCTGCAAATACAACCAATACTCTATCTTTATAAAAGCTTTTTAGAGTTGCCCACCATTCTTGCCAAAGAGCAAGGTCAATTAGACGCCCTGCTCTTTACTGGCAAAAACGTTCTAGCTTACGCAGAAAAGCATATTAGGCCAACCATTCCTTGGGAATCAGTACCGCGCAGTGGTAGTTCACTCTTGCAGATTTTACTGCAAATTACTTTATCTGCGCAGCATAACATTTTTCATATCAGCACTGACCTTTATGACCAGACGCAGCTACAGGAAACTTACCGGGAACTAGGTCTAGACTATAACAACTTTGAAATTTACACGATTCCAGATATTCCTTATGATGATACTTACAGTGCCTACGCTTGCGCAGCTCACGAGCAAAATTATCTCTATAAAAAAGCCTCTTGCTGTATCACGGCCTCTTATACTGTCTATCAACAATTACGCGCTAAAGAGATTCCCTGCTATCTCTATTTTCCCACTGCCAGTGCGATTCGACAAACACTGCATAAAATACAGTTAAACCACTTAGTTCAAATCAGCCAACACAGTCAAATCGTTGCCCTCTATCTACAAATTGATACACCTAGTGAATACTCCGTCTTTAATGATGATGAGTATCAATATATTATTGATCGCACAAATGTTACACGACAAATCTATATTTTCGCCCAAAGTATCAAAGCTGCTGTCGTCGAAGTCGGCGTACGCGAATATCTTTTATTTTCTACTAAATATTTATTAGAGAGCGTAACGAACAACTTTGAAAAAATCGATATTATGCACGCCATAAAAAAGCATACCGCCAGTACCTTAAGCGTTGGTGTCGGCTATGGAGCTACCGCCCAAGAAGCCAAATCTAATGCCAATCTAGGGATGCAGCGATCTAGCACATTGGGCGGCGATACGGCTTTTATTGTTTACAGTAAAGCCAAAATTATCGGTCCCCTTCATTCCCAGAATAAGCTCTCCCCAGAGCCTAAAATCGACGAAAAATTTCTTACTATTTCTGATAAAACAGAAATTAGCGTCAATACGATTTTTCATTTACACAGTATTATAAAAAGGCAAGGCAAAAATCAATTTACCTCTTCTGAACTTGCTGAACTACTAGGTGTCACCCTCAGAACGATGAACAGAATCATCGTTAAATTAATGAAGCATGAATTTTGCTTTGAAGTTGGTAAACGCTCTCTAAATAAAAATGGTAGACCCAGTAGAATTGTGCAAATTAATATTCTATAATCAAAAAAGACATCGCTAACCTTAGCGATGTCTCTTTTGATTATAGATTTCCCCAGACAATGTTTTAGCTGGTTACTCGACACATACCTCTTCTACCTGTTTTTCTGGCAACGTGATTCGTTCCTGATCCACCACAGCTACCACAAAGAAGGTCACTAAGCAAACTAGCCATTCCATATAGATGGGATGGGCAAAAATTTGCACGACCGGAAATAACTGCCAAACGAAAAGTGTCACAATGCCAGCTAAAGTAGTATAAAAAGCAGAATTGCGCCTACACAGCCCTGGAGCGAACATCGTAAAGAGAAAAATCAATGTAAATGCCGTCGTCAAGCTCAACCCAATGAGCATTGTTTTTACGATGCCTACGGCGTTAAAAGCAAACCACAAGGTCACAATCCCTAACCCCAAAATCGCATAACGATTAATAAGTGTGTAGCGCTTGTCACTTACCTCAGGATTGATAAAACGCTTGTAAATATCCTGCGAAAAAAGCGTGCCTGCCGCCAGCAAAATATGGCAGGCTGTAGACACATCTGCCGCCCAAAGAGCCGCCAACGTCAAGCCCGAGATCACCGGGTTTAAACTCATAATCATATAAGGCAAAGCCAATGTTGCCTGCATTTCAGGATGCGCAGCCCGAGCTGCCACCCCCATAATCGCACAAGCAAAACCGATAGGAAACATTAGCAATGCGCCCCATAAAAACCCTTTTTTCGCTGCAGCTCCATTGACAGCTGCACAGGCCACCTGCACAGGTCCTTGAGCTGTAATCGCTTGGGTCATCATTACCACAAACCAGCCGATAACTGTTGCCATTCCTAAGCCACCTAGTGGGCCAAACCAATCAACTCCCGGTGGTAGAGCGGCCGCAATAGCGCCAATCCCGCCCTGCCTAGTAACAATCGTCACCGTGCTGATTAGTACGCCTATGTAAATCAAGGTTACACTAAGAATGTTAGATAAGCCAGAAGACCAGAGTCCCCCAAGAATTGTCGTACCGAAGAACACGATGGCACTCGTGATCATCCCACCTTCAAACGAGAAAATATCCGGCAGCAAAGATGAGAGAATAGCGCCCCCCGCAATGTACTGCAACGAAGTGATAACCAGTTGCAGGGTGATCATCCCCAGTACCGCAATGATCCGCCCCTTTTTGTCATAATACCGTTCAAAAAGCTCCGGCACGGTAGTGCAGTTGAGCTCCCGATACTTACGAGCGGCCACTAGCGCCATCAAAACAGCCCCCGCAGCCCAAGCACCATTATACCAACCTGCGGCAATGCCAGACTGGAAGGCGTTTTCTGCCACACCAATCGTAGCTGCCGCCCCAATGGCCGTCCCGGCAATATTCGTCGCCACCAAAGTGGTACTCAACTTTCGCCCGGCAAAAAGAAAGCCACTGCTGTTGCTCGCCCGACGCTTTACATAAATGCTGATTGCGAAAAGCACGCAAATGTACAGCACAATGATCCAAAATTGAATTGTCATGTTAATCCATCCTACCTTTCTACTAGCCCGTTTTTAGGAAATAGTCGCGCTTGCTACTTTTCTACTATGCTACATGTTAATATACCTAGCGCCTTTTCCCGTTATTATATACTCAAACGAGCTTATTTTATTTTACATGACCTTAACTTTTCTGTCTAGTTTCGTATTGCTCCTCTCCCTATGTCGCTCTATTATTTTAATCACCTTTTTGCCTATATTGAAAAGAGCGAATGCAAGTTGCATTCGCTCTTTCGTTATTTATAGTCTACTTTACAATTCGCTTTTCTAACGTAAATAATTCATCGGTTTTCTCTATCATAAAATTATGCGCATCCGCAATTGCTTGCTCGTAAATATAGACACCCGCATGATTTAAGATAAAATCAAGATAAAGTTCGGCTTTAAAATCACTGATTTCTTCATCACGTTCTTCGGCAAAAAATTTTTTAATATCATCCATTATGATTTGCTTTCTCTCTTTACTCAGTTCGATTACTGCCATAAAATCTCTCCTTATAAATCAAAAAGCCTATCCAATTTTGGATAGGCACTTTATATTCTTATATGGTGGGCGATGACAGGATCGAACTGCCGACATCCTGCTTGTAAGGCAGGCGCTCTCCCAGCTGAGCTAATCGCCCATATAAAAGGAAAAATGAAGTTCCGCACTATCGCTTGGAACAAAGCGATTGACACAAAATCAATTTTAATTTTGGTTCTCTGCTTTTTTGGTGACCCGTACGAGATTCGAACTCGTGAAGCCGCCGTGAAAGGGCGGTGTCTTAACCGCTTGACCAACGGGCCATTGAACCAAGTATTTATGCAGCAAAACTAAATCAACATCACTACCATCTACTTACGTTACTTAAATAGTATACATAATATGCTCTTGTTTAGCAATACTTTTTATTTATTATTTTACCAAAAGGAATAAATAATTTTTTTAGAGAATACAAAGATTGTAAAAACAAACAAAAAGGGGTATGATACTGTTAAAATATGAAAATTAATTGATTTTTCCTTACTTTAACGCAATGATGGAAGGTGAAATAATTGGCTAAACCACAAAAGGTTCTAGACTTACTAATTATCGGTGCAGGCATCGCTGGCTTAACCGCCGGAATCTATGCAGCACGAATGAAATTAAACACGCTAATTCTAGAAGATGCATTGATTGGTGGGCAAATTATCGATGCTTATGGCATTGAGAATTATCCTGGTTTTCATTCAATTAAAGGAAGCCATTTAATTGAAAAAATCGAAGAACAAGCATTGCATGCTGGAGCAAAAATTGATGAATTCGATATGATCATTGCTGTCAAATTAACTGATGCAGAAAAAACAGTCGAAACACAGTCTACTATCTATAAACCAAAAACAGTTATTATCGCTGCTGGTATGGATCGCCGTAAACTTCCCGTCGTTGAAGAAAAACATTTTCGCGGCAGGGGAATCCATTATTGCGAATTATGCGACGGTCACCTTTATCAAGGGAAAACCATTGCCGTCGTCGGCGGTGGCAATGCCGCAGTTGATGCCGCAAATTTTCTTGATAAATATGCAAAGAAAATTTATATAATTCATCGTTCTGCAGCATTAACAGCAAGTATTTCGTCACAAGAAAAGTTAAAAAATAATCCTAAGGTAGAAATTTTATTTAACACAAACATCTTAAAGGCTTCTGGAGAGCTTTCGCTCGAGTCTATTTTGATTGAGGATTTGCTTACCAAAGAACAAAGAAATTTAGCGTTAGATGGTATTTTTGTCAACATTGGCGTTGTTCCTAAAACACAGTTGTACAAAAGTGATATTGAATTAGACGCTGCTTTGCACATAAAAGCCGGGGAGACCTGCGAAACTAATATTAAAGGAGTTTTTGCTGCTGGCGATATACGAACCAAACTGATTCGGCAACTAACCACTGCCGCCGCCGATGGGACGGTTGCCGCTCTTCTGGCTGAAAAATATATTACACAAAAGGAAAGGGGTAATCAAGTATGATTACAGTATATTCTATCCCTAATTGCCCATGGTGCCATAAGGTAAAAAAATATCTAGAATTAAAAGAGGCTGCTTTTACTGAGATTAATGTAGAGGAAGATGAGGAAGGACGAGCTGAATTACTCAAACTCACCAATCAATTGAATGTCCCTGTGGCCAATATCAACAAAAACATTGTGATTGGCTTTGATAAGGAAAAGATTGATGAATATTTAGCTCTAAAATAAATTCACAAAATTTATGCCGATAACGGCGAGGAGGACTGTATGATGAGTATTTACGATTTCAATTTAAAATCAATTCGTGGAAAAGAACAATCTTTAGCAGACTACAAAGGAAAAGTCCTTATTATTGTTAACACTGCCAGTAAATGTGGTTTTACTCCTCAGTACCAAGAATTACAGTCATTATATACAAAGTATGCAAATCAAGGCTTAGAAATTCTAGGTTTTCCCAGCAATCAATTTGCTGAACAAGAGCCGGGAACAAATGCAGAGGTTCAAAATTTCTGCCAAGTAAACTATGGCGTTACTTTTCCTTTATTCGAAAAAATCGATGTCCGCGGTGAAAATGCCCACCCACTTTTTCAATACTTAACGGGTCAAATCCCTTTCCAAGGCTTTGATTACAATCATCCAATCGGTGAAAAACTGCATGGAGTACTCAAAGAACGTTTCCCTGAATTTTTAGAAGGCGATTCGATTAAATGGAACTTTACGAAATTTTTAATTGATCGCTCCGGCAAAGTCATTCAGCGTTATGAACCAACAACTTTACCAAGCGCAATGCAAGCAGATATTGAAAAATTACTTTAAATTTCTATATTATTTAAAACCACCAGCGATGGTGGTTTTTTTACACAACAAAAAAGTCCTTCAAATTTAAAATTTGAAAGACTTATCTTTTTAAAATGGTGACCCACCCGCGACTCGAACGCGGGACACCCTGATTAAAAGTCAGATGCTCTACCAACTGAGCTAGTGGATCACAAAATGGTGCCTTAGGACAGAATCGAACTGCCGACACGAGGATTTTCAGTCCTCTGCTCTACCGACTGAGCTACCAAGGCATAATGGCGACCCGGATGGG
>JARBTT010000126.1 GCA_029240055.1 Anaerosinus sp. | reverse complement strand
TTTTGAAGGCAAAGTCAACTTGCTTGTACAAATCTCTTGCTTTTAAGATTTGAACATTGTTTTCTACCGTTTCTTGGTAGTCGTGGAATTCAGAAGCTTGAAGTTCTCTCGCTGTTGTCTGTCCTGTTGCCAAATCAGTACGGTATTCGATGTAGGGTACTTCATCATTGTGAAACTTCCACCAAAAATTAGACATGTGCGTAGCTAAGAACACTAAAATGACAGTACCTAAGATACCCATGTTGCGTGAATTCCATTTACTGTTTGCTTGACCATCATATTGGGCATAACCAATAGGACGTGCGGCCTTGTTTTTCATCGACAATGTAATAGCGTAGATGACGTGAACGATTACCGAAGCGTACAATAAGTAGGAAACAACTTTGATTGGTGTAAAGTGAGTCATGAAATAAGCGTACTTGTTGAACGCTAGACCCGCATCATCTTTAAATAATTGCAAGTTACCAACCAAGTGTACAACTAGGAATAAACATAGGAAGATTCCTGTTAAGCTCATGATTAGCTTCTTCCCAATCGAAGAACTGAAAACTGGCTTTGATTTACTCATTATCCTTTGTAATTTAATTTTAATTAGGCAAATCTACTATTTGCTATTAAATATGATACCATTTTGACAAGAAAAAGCAGCAATTTAGAATCTTTCTAAAGTTTATTAAAATAAAAAGTCCGTTTTGGATAAAAACGGACTTTTAAATACAGTATCGACTATGGCTAACGGCCTATAGGATACTGAATAATCTATAGCCTAAACCAATGCTCCACATGTTGATTTTTGGGTTTGCCTGGCTCTCATTGTTAACTTTATTCAAGCCCATTTCGTAACGTACATCTACGCGTAGACTTGAGATATCAGCACCTACACCAAACGCCCATGATGTGCCATTTTTTTTGTAGTTATTTGGATCTAAATTGGCAATCACCTTATCTTGTTTGTCATCTACTTTAAATGAGAATATTGGGCCAGTTTGAATTCTAGCACCGATTGGGCCTAAGCCAAAACGCTTACCTAATAACACTGGGATATCAACAGTGGTAAATTTAACGTCTGTCGATTCACCTTCTGAATTAGTTACTTTTGTGTTTTTTCCAGTCAGGTAAATCTCAGGCTGAACATGGAATCCTAAAACGCCAACACGACCATAAAGACCTGCTTGATAACCCGCTTTATTGTCTGAATTGAAATATTTGCCATCGCTTTTAAACTTTGAAAAGTTCAGGGCTCCTTTTAAACCGACCTCAAATCCAGGGAGAAGCTGCGCTTGTGCCGTTGCTACGCTACCACAAATCAAGAGTAATGCTGGTAAAATCTTTTTCATAATCTTTTATTTATGTATATATTGTATCTTTAAACAAACTTTCACAAGTTTGTTTAAAGATATACAAATTTTATACCTAAATCATAGTTATGCTGAAAATTAACGAAGAACAATGGCAAATTGCCAAAGAAAAACTCCGTCGCAAGTACAATCATTTGAGTGACGAAGATCTAGCTTTTCAAGCAGGTGAAGAGGATAAATTAATCAATAAATTAGCGCAGCGCTTAAGACGGAACCCCTCTTACATTTTATTCACAATAGGTAAAGAGATTCAGGATATTAACAGCAATAGATTATGAGTAACAACATCAGCTGGACAGATTTTGAAAAAGTTGATTTGCGAGTAGGAACTATTTTGGAAGTACAGGACTTTCCTAGGGCTAAAAAACCAGCTTATCAGCTGAAAATTGATTTTGGAAGCGAAATCGGAACATTACAAAGTAGCGCCCAAATAACAGTACATTATAGGAAGGAAGAATTGATCGGAAAACAGATTGTTGCAGTCGTGAATTTCCCAAAGAAACAGATTGCTAATTTTTTCTCCGAATGTTTGGTCACCGGATTTGCTGATGAGCATGGAGATATTATTTTGACCTCTGTGGACAGAAAATTACCAAATGGATCGAAACTTAGCTAAGTTTGTGGCATGACATTTATAGATTTTGAAGGAACACAATTAATTGATAGCGATGAATCGTTTATGCGCATGGCATTAAATGAAGCAAAGAAAGCTTTCGAAGAAGGAGAGGTTCCTATCGGTGCGGTAGTCGTACATAGGGGACGTATTATCGGTAAAGGGCATAATCTTACCCAACGTTTGAATGACGTAACGGCTCACGCCGAAATGCAGGCTTTTACAGCGGCGGCAAATTATCTTGGTGGCAAATATCTGGATGATTGTACATTGTATGTGACGATTGAGCCTTGTATTATGTGTGCTGGCGCAGCTTACTGGACCCATATCAGTAAAATTGTCTATGGGGCCAGGGATGAAAAACGTGGTTATTCTCATTTTCATGATAAGATATTACATCCGAAGACAGTTGTTACCCAAGGTGTTTTGCAGGAGGAATGCGCTGATTTGGTAAAATCATTTTTTCGTCAAAAACGGTAAGTAAATATTGAATTTATTGTAACACATAAAAACATAACAAGCTATATTGTGTTATATTTGTATATATAAACGAAGTAATAAACATTTAAATTAAAATAGTTATGGCATTTGAATTAGAAGCGTTACCATACGCAGCCGACGCATTAGAACCACATATCGACAAGACTACAATGGAAATCCACCATGACAGACATCATCAAGCATACGTGGATAACTTAAATAAAGCAATCGCAGGAACAGATGCTGAGAATCTGTCATTATTGGATATCATCAAAAACGTAAGTAAATATTCAGCAGCAGTACGCAATAATGGAGGTGGTCACTACAACCACTCTTTGTTCTGGAAAGTGTTAGGTCCAAATGCTGGTGGAGCTCCAACAGGTGAATTAGCTGAAGCAATCAACGCTACTTTCGGTTCATTCGATGAGTTGAAAAAACAACTTCAGGCAGCTGGTGCTACTCGCTTTGGATCAGGATGGGCATGGTTAATCGTTGATGCTGACGGTAAATTAGCTGTGACTTCTACGCCTAATCAAGATAATCCATTGATGGATGTGGCTGAGGTAAAAGGAACGCCAGTTTTGGGTATCGACGTTTGGGAGCACGCTTATTACTTGAAATTCCAAAATAAACGTCCAGCTTATTTGGAAGAAATCTTTAATGTTATCAATTGGGATGCCGTAGCAAAAAATTATGCTGCAGCTAAATAATTAATTCTTTGATAAGAATGAGAGAGCGACAATATGAATGTATTGTCGCTCTCTTGCTTTAGTAATGGTTATATACTAACCAATAGTTCTAAAGTAATTGTACGCCGATGAAATATGTTATTATAGTTTTTGCGGCTATCTTTTTGTTGAGTTCTTGTCAGACTCCAAAGAGCAGTTGGGAAAGGTCCGGTTTTATATTGCCGCTTTGAATAGGGAGAAAGTTTACGGGGAGCCGGTTGTGACGGAGGTGGTACCAGCGACAGCGTTTTATCCTGCAGAAGACTATCATCAGGATTATTATAAAGTAATGGTGAGAGCGGTATTGCTAATTAGTTATTAAACCAAAATTGGAAAAATTTAAACGTATCTTTTCCAAGGTGCTTAAAGAAGGTGAGTAACTTTGGGTATTCGTAAAATTTAAGGTAATTTTACTCCTATTGGTATCATTTAGTGTGGTGCTAATAAGTTGAAATATAAATAATTGTAATATGTCTAAAGGATTTTTTACAGTGCCTGTCCCTACGAACGAGCCGGTGTATACTTACGCTGTCGGAACGAAAGAACGTAAGTTGTTGAAAGCAGCAATTGATGAGGCACGTTCGAAACAAATCGATATCCCAATGTATATTGGTGGTAAAGAAGTAACTACTTCTAAAAAAGTAACTATAGCTCCTCCACATGACCACCAACATATCTTAGGTCAATACAACCAAGGTGAGAAATCACATGTAACCGATGCAATCAATGCAGCGCTAGCTGCTAAAAAGAATTGGGAAAATCTGGCATGGGAAGATCGTGCGGCGATATTTTTGAAAGCAGCAGAATTGATTTCAGGGAAATATCGTTATGAGTTAAATGCTGCTACGATGCTGGGGCAATCAAAGAATCCCTATCAGGCGGAGATTGACTCGGCTTGTGAGATTACAGACTTTTTGCGCTTCAACGTGCAATATATGAGCGAAATCTATAAGCAGCAGCCGCCGGTATCAGGAAAAGGTGTATGGAACCGCGTAGAACAACGACCTCTCGAGGGTTTTGTGTTTGCGTTGACACCATTTAACTTTACAGCTATCGCCGGTAACCTGCCTTCATGTGTTGCAATGATGGGGAATGTTGTCGTTTGGAAACCATCCAACACACAGATTTATTCTGCGAATGTATTGATGAAAATTTTCCGTGAAGCCGGACTTCCAGATGGTGTCATCAATTTAGTGTATGTATCAGGGCCAGATGCTGGTGATGTTATTTTCCAACATCCTGATTTCGCTGGTATTCACTTTACTGGTTCAACAGGTGTATTCCAGGATATCTGGAAAACTATCGGTGATAATATCCACCGTTATAAAACTTATCCACGTATCGTCGGTGAGACAGGGGGTAAAGATTTTATTGTTGTACACCCTTCAGCTGATCTAAAAGCGGCAAATACAGCTTTGGTTCGTGGAGCATTTGAATATCAAGGTCAAAAATGTTCAGCAGCATCACGTGCATATATTCCTAAATCATTGTGGCCAGCATTGAAGGAGTCTATGACTAGTGATGTGAAGTCATTTACGATCGGTGGAACTGAAGATTTTACAAATTTTTTCAATGCAGTTATCGACGAGAAATCATTTGATAAATTAGCGAAATACATCGACCGTGCGAAAGAATCCAACGAGGCTGAGATCGTAGTTGGTGGTACTTATGATAAGTCTAAAGGCTATTTCATTCATCCAACGATCATTGAAGCTTCAAAACCAGATTACGAAACAATGGTTGAAGAATTGTTCGGCCCAGTATTGACCGTATACGTTTATGAAGATGCTAAGTTTGAGGAAACATTAGATATCGTTGATACTACTTCTATCTATGCATTGACTGGTTCAATTATCGCACAAGACCGCTATGCCATTAATTTAGCTACAGATAAATTGAGACATGCTGCGGGTAACTTCTATGTGAATGATAAATGTACTGGTGCTGTGGTGGGTCAACAACCATTTGGTGGTGCGAGAGGTTCAGGTACAAACGACAAAGCTGGATCTATGATCAACTTGTTGCGTTGGGTATCTCCACGTACAATCAAAGAAACCTTCAATCCGGATACGGATTACAGATACCCTTTCTTAGAAAAAGGCGAATAAAATAAATCGAATTATCTCCTGCACGGACGGTAGCCATAGCTTGGTTGCAAGCTCTATCGACGATAACGGATACATTCAACATAATAAAGGCACTCCGCTATGTGGAGTGCCTTTATTATTTTTTAAACTGTCCGAGTTCGGTTCCATCGTCTCGGGTCATTCGAATAGCCAGTGATTTGGCAGATCCCGAAATATCGATAATGGTTCTTTTTCCAGCTTTTGGGCCACCGCCTATAAATACAGGATAATTGTGGTCCTTATCTGCTGGATAGTATCCATATTGATGCGTATGGCCAGAGACCATTGCATCTATTTTATATTTCTGAAACAAAGGATGGAAGCATTCCCGATTATGCAATGTACCATGCCATTCATCTGAATGGAATATAGGGATATGGCTGATAACTACTGTGTGTTGGGCAGACTTTCTCTCTTTAGATTGTAATACCGTTTCCAGCCACTTCGCCTGTTCTTTTCTATAATTGTCGTAATCTACGGTACCAGCATACACTTCATGGCTGTCGGGTTTATCCTCACCGCTGTCCAGCATAATCCAAAAAATAGGTCCCCTTTTGAAAGCTTGGTAATATTTATTGTTGGGATAACCGAAATACCGTTTGAAATTGCGGGCAAAGGAACCTCTTGTTTCATGGTTCCCACGGTTCATAATGAAAGGTTTACCTGTCGCAATGAATTCGATAGGCTTCAGTAATTTTTCTGTAATGTCTTCCTGATTGCTCACATAATGAAAAGAGTCTCCATTCAGGACAAAGAAATCATAGATTGAGGTGTCTTGATTGGGGACAATATCACGATAGCTACTTTTTTCTTCATGGACATCATTATAGACCAGGCAACGAATTTCTTCTTGATTGTTTTTCGCCAGCTTGGCCTCAAAGATTGGCGTTTCGATTTCTTGCGCATAGACAATCTTATAGGGATCGAATTTTTGAATTTCTTTTGCCTTGATGCGATAGCGGAATGATCGGGGAGCCTCTTCGACGGTAAAATGAAAGAAATCTGTATTTGCATTAATCATACCATCTTCGGATTGATGGATTGTTTGCTGTACATTACCTGCATTGTCAAGGATTTCCAACCAAGCTAGAGCAGGTTTGCTCAAGATCGTAAAGATGCTGATGCCTTTCTCTGTCTGGTTTTGTAAGTAAGCAGGTACTATAAAACTAAAATCTCCTTCGAGATTTTCTGTTTCTTTTTCTTTGGCGACGCTGATATTGGGCAATGTAATTCCTGCCAGCGCTAAAGCTTCTAGAAATCTTCTTCTATTAAAATTCATAATGGGTTATTTAATTTCGATTTCAACATATAATGGTCGATGGTCGCTCGCATATTTCTCTTCAAGGACACGATGGTTGAAGAATTTTGGATGTGATGACGTATTGACCATAATATAGTCTATTTCGGTATTAGGCTTATCTTGTGGAAAGGTTAAGCCATTTTGGCTAGTCGTTTTGGTGAATAACATACCAAGCTCTTTAATCGCAGGGTCAGTTGGTTCGGAGTTTAAATCGCCGACCAGAATCGTCGGTAACTTTTCATTTTTAAAACGGGATGTAATGAACTTTGCCTGCGCGATTTTGTTTTTGTCTTTTAGATCCAGGTGGGTGTTCGCAAATAAGATCTTCTTATCGTTGATACGCACTTCAATAATGGATAAGCTTCGACGTTCGCTTTCGACGGGAGAAGGTAGAAAATGTTTTTCTACATGTTCTATCGGATGTTTCGATAATATTGCGGTGCCATATTCACCTTTTTCAAGATCTATTCCTTTTGAAAAAATATAATGCATTCCAGTTAGTTCAGCCAATTTTTTTGCCTGATCTTCATTGTGGGAGCGTCCCAGGTTAACATCAATTTCCTGTAGTCCGACAAGATCTGCGTTGGTATTTTTAATAATTTGAGCAATAGTGTCGAGATTGATAACAGATTCATTTTCTGAAGGTGGATTTCCATGATGAATATTGAAGGAGAGCACGCGGATTTTTTGTGCACTGAGATGAGATATTGATCCGAAAAGGATCAATATAAAA
>JARBTT010000125.1 GCA_029240055.1 Anaerosinus sp. | reverse complement strand
TGTTGATGTGAGGAAGTCTCCACTAAATTCAATTTCAGCCCCCGTATAAGCGGTCACATTACCAGATCCATCTTTAGTTCGTGTACCTGTGTGGTTATCACCGGTCGCCGTTCGAGTCATGGAAACTTGTCCGGTTGCCGAATCATAAAATGCATTTACACCGACGTCTGAGCTTGTAATATTCGCCATAATTGTATCAAGCGATGTCGTTGATGGGTCAAATGAAAATTCCTTACTCTTTGCTGTCCCATCATTGTACGTCTTAATTGTAAAAGTAATTGGATTATTCAACTCACCGATAAATTCTGATTGTGTCGACAAATAAGCGGACGAATCAAACTTTGTCTTGTCTGTCACAATCGAACTGTCACTCTGGTTATGCGCTGCAGTCGCCATCGTCACATTTGACAGAGTATAAGCTACATTACCAGAGTTCGCTCCACCAGTCGCTGTCACTTTAGATGAATCACTTGATGTTGCTGTTTTCGCTAAATAAGGTCCCTGCAGTTTCATCTTTTGTATCGTCGCTTGCATATTGCTTAATAACGTATTCATCGAACGATAGTCATCCCGCTGCCATTCTGTCTGTTGCAATTTTTGTTGCATCTGAACGAGCGGCTGACTTTCAGCTGTCATTAACTTTGCTACGATACTATCAACATCAATACCACTGGCCAAACCACTGACTCGACTCGTATTCGTTGCACCAATCATACTATTAATTGAATCTATTGAAATACTACTTGAACTTGAATCTGTCATACTGCACACCTCTCTTCAGTCAAACTCTTTTATTTACAATTAGCCCAAGTTTCTCTGCAATTGCTGCATACATGTCCATGAACTTTTTCGGAGGAATCTCACGTATAACCTGATGTGTCCGAGAATCCTCAACCTGCACATAATATTTGTTCAACTTATCATGAAGCACATAATGCATCTCTGTCAATTCCGGACTCAAAAGCTTATTTGCTTCAGAAACGAGATCATCTAGTTGATCTTTGGTAAAAGGTGAATAAAGTCTCTGTTCCTTTTTGTCGGAATCAGTTTTACTCTGATCACTAACCTTAACAGATGTATTATGAGTATCAACAACAGCACTTTGACCATGAGCCAAATCACTCAATGAGACATCCACGTTCATGGACAATCCTCCTCAGCCCTCTTAATAACATATTCTATTAACTATATCGGAATTTCTCGAAAAACATTTAGGGTTGATCATACTGTTTGTCAATGCATTTGATTTTATCAGAATTAGACTTTTTTAAAATTGTTCACCGAAAAAACGGATCTCCCATTTAATTAGGGAGACCCGCTTGTCAATAAAATTATTGGTTTTAAAAGACTAATTATCTCAACAATTGAAGAACGCCTTGTGGAAGTTGATTTGCCTGAGCCAGCATTGCTTGAGCAGCCTGGTTCAGAATATTATTCTTCGTGAAGTTGCTCATTTCAGCAGCCATGTCAACGTCTGTGATACGAGATTGAGCAGCCGTCAGGTTTTGTGAAGATGTAGTCAAGTTATTAATTGAGTGGTCAAGTCTGTTTTCATAGGCACCCAATTTAGCGCGTTCAGAAGAAACAGTTTTAGTAGCAGCATCAATAGTAGTAATTGCATCCTCTGCACCAGAGGCAGTTGTTAAATCAAGATTGTCAACTCCAAGTGCACTTGCAGACATATCGTTGATTGCAACATTCATAGTTTGTCCCTGATTTGCACCAATTTGTGTCTGTAATGAATTGTTTACAATCGTGACAGTTGTATCTGCACCAGCAGCAAGGTCAGCATTAAAGCCTAATTCAACGCCTGCAATTTCAACAGTTGGTTTTGTATAATTTGATACGGCTTTCGAGTATGTTGTACCATCTGAAGCTGTTAGTGTAAATGTCGCGCTACTTTTGATGTCAAAGGAGAATGTTCCATTTCCAGAAATTGCCGTGTTGTCTACTGTAATTCCGCCTAAAACTGTAGACCCAGTAGTCCCAACGTTGTTATCAGATTCAACAACATCGCCGGTAGCCGTATTAATCAGGCTTAAAGTTTTCTTACCAGCATTGTCAGCAGAATCCTCAACTTTTAACTGATATGTTCCATTTTTTGCAACCGCTGCTCCAGTTAAAGTAACATCACCAGCTACAAGTCCTGTTCCTGCATCAACTTGATTAGCTGTTGCTGCGGTAGTAACACCACTAACTGCTAAAGTATAAGTCCCGCTCTTTAGTGATGAATCGACTACTGTCGCAGTATCCACATTAGCTGCATTAGTTCCACCGACAGTGGCAACACTACCTATATTACCATTCAAGAGTTTCTTTGTATTAAATTCAGTAGTATTAGAAATACGATCAATTTCATCTTTTAACTGATTTACTTCTTTTTGAATTTCTTCACGATCATCTGCTGTATTAGTATCATTAGACGATTGAACTGCTAGTTCACGCATACGTTGAAGGATGTCATGAGTCTCATTTAGTGATCCTTCAGCGGTTTGAATTAATGAAATGCTGTCCTGAGCATTACGAGTTGCTTGATCCAATCCGCGAATTTGACCTTTCATCTTTTCAGAAATAGCAAGACCAGCAGCATCGTCTGCAGCACTGTTGATACGAAGACCAGAAGAAAGTTTTTGAAGAGATTTTTGCGTTGCGTTAGTATTTTTGCTCAAATTATTGAGTGTGTTCAACGCAGCAATGTTGTGATTGATAATCATAAATTGTTTCCTCCCTGAATTGTGAATTCCCACGTCCATGTGGAATAGTACTTTGGCAATTGAGAAGGCGCCTTCCCAACCACCTTACAATCTATATATCGTCATTAGGAAAAAGATGTTTAGCAGACTAGGATATTTTTTCATATTTTTTAACAGTATACTTATCTGCCTGAGCTACCACTTCCTAAACATCTCTTCCACTTTCCATTTATCCGCCTGTCCGTTTTTCAGAAACACATTAGGAATTCCTTGCGCGTAACCACGTACATTCTCTGCACCAAATATATCTGCAACACGTTGGCATGTTTTGATAAATGGGGATTTGTCCTGTGTCTTGTTAAGGTGCATATCTTTATCGTACAACCACTTGTCTTCCGCTCCCTCTGAATAGCCAATAACCGAGCACTTTACCTCTTCTTTCATATTGTGTCGAGCTGCCAGTATACTACGATAAATAAAATCATCATTTGGAAGAGAATAACCCGCAAAAATAATATGCTTAGCTTTCTCTAACGCCACCTTCATATCACTTTGAATTTCTTCAATAAATGATGGATTACCACCTTTGAAATTGGTTTGCATGACCAACGGTGTATGATGAGCTTCTGTTATTTGTCCGCAATGTGTACACTGGACGGCATCATACACACCTTCTTTTATCGCCTCTTCCTCCTCGGTCGAACGTGCTTTTTTCGGCGATAATGATGGAATGATTTGAGGGGGAAATAAACTATCTGAATCAAACGTCCAGTCATTTCCAAGATAGAAAGTTAGCTTGCCGCATTTGGGACACTGCCTAAATCCATGACAACCATGGGGAAAATAAAATTTTCCTATCCTTACTCGTCTGTCTGTATTATGATCCGGATCATTAAGCCTTTGGACTGCTGTTTCATTCATTGGGAACCAAGCACCAGGAGTATCACCATTAACCTTCCTAACAGCCATAAAATGCGCAAGATCATTAAACAATTTCATAGGCTGAGGTGGCATGCCAATGTTGGGTCTAAAAGCTGAGTCATTAGCTTCTCGATGCACATTAAAAATTAACCAGAGCAAGATTGGATCCCAGTTCATCGATATTACTGCATAGCTAAACAAATAAAAATCTCGTGAATCCAATCTTCCTTCCCTTGCTCTTTCTAAGCCTTCTCCTTTCATACGTTCTGCCAATAACTTGGCAAAATCATAGTATTGGTGATAAATGTGTTTACTTGTGTCATCTTTTATCATTTTCTCATAACTTATTGTATGAAAAAGTTGAGTGAGCATATCAACTGTTCTTCTGGCTGAAATTAAACGATCAAGAGTAATAAATTCACCATCCACCTCAATACCGTTATGCGACTTGATGTGCATATCGAGTAAATTATACAGATCCTGAAGGGCTAAACTCCCAGCATTGACTCCTGGGCAACGTTCGATGACTTGTATAACAGCACTCCAATCATACAATCGGGCAAGTCGATCCGCACGATTTACATTAAATTCAAGATTATTTCTTGACTTTTCTCTTTTAGTATCTGACTGTCTCAAATCAATGATTGTCAATAAATCTTTCAATTCATTTATAATTTTATTAGTTGCATCTGGTAACGCTTTTTGAATAGCCTTAATTCCTACTTGATTAGTCTTTGAATTTGATAAACCGGACAATGTATAGAACACTTTACCAATTTGCTCTGTCATTAGCATTCCCAGCCTCTGTGTAGCACCTGCGCCCCAAAAGATTACTGTTTCCGGCCAGTAAGGTTTATATTGGGTATATGCATTCATTTTAGATCATCCGTTATTTCAACACACTTAATTTCGTATCCATTACAGTCGCCCGCATAGAACATTGTAAATAACAATATCGTTGAAGATTTGTATTGTTCTAGCACGAATTGTGATAGTTTGTCTGGACCAATTGTTAACCAAGTTGATTGTGGAAGCGGCAAGATCATTTTCTCTTTTGTAATACAGCCGTACTTTTTTGTGGTCCCAAATCCCTTTAAAGGAATCCATGAATTAAACATTTTATTTGATTTGTCCGGCAGTATCTTTTCAGCACATATTGAGAATTCCGAGGTTGCACAAATTCTAATCTGAAATTTATTATCATTGTCATCTTTTACACCAATAATTTTGCCAATAGTTCTATATTCAGTCATGAATCTTCCTCCTAAACAGTTTTCATTTTCGAATAATTAAATTCTTTTAATTTGAGCCAATCAATATTTTTTAACGGGATAAGTTGGACCGCATCTATGACATAGGTTAAACCTGTACCGTGAATGATTGTTTTTTTTCCAAAAGAGGGGTCTAAACCCACCGCCTTTAGTAGGTATCAGCTTTTAGCCTTTTCGTTTCAATACTTTTACCAAGGTAAAAAGTGATTGTAACTGAAATCTATTAAAATGGTAATTCAGCTTCATATTGTTCATCAAAAATAGACTCCAAAGGATCATATTCAGCTAGATAATTTAAACAAGTAAAAGTGTATACCCCATTATCAGATCTTCCCTTTACTCTTGACATGCTAATAAATAATGCATTCTGTACAGCTTCAATTGGTGGATTACCCATAATGATTTGTTCTCCATTATAATTAGTTGTCGGAGAGTCTAAAATAAGTAAAACGTTTGGTGTTTGCCAACCTTTGAAACTATGATAAGAAGAAACTTTTAGTCGACCAGTTCCGCCCTGAAATTTCCACTTTTCAATTTTTCGTCGTTCTATGTCTTGTTGTCTATTTAAGTCATAAACATGGGAAGTCTCGACCCCAAGTTTATTAATGTACTTTACAATTTCGGCACCAGTATTTTCATTAATTGTGAGAATAGTGATATCCTCTAATTGGTTGGAATCGCATAGATGCCTAAGATGTTGCTCAATTTGTTGTAATTTCTCTAGACGAGTTCGAGGATGACAATTATACCAAAATGTTTTTTGAAAGAAGCTTTCTTGTTCTTGTTTAGCTAATAGAATCTCTTCGCCTTCCATGTGTAATCGCTGTCTTATGATTCTAATTTTTTGAACTATTTTATTTGGTAATCTGTGTGTATATTTCAAATGACCTGGTTTTCCTTTAAAGCCAATTTCTTTTATTTGTTCACTGTCTTCTATCCATACGCCATGGCCATATAAATTTTGTGATTTATCATATACAATAAATAACTCGCCACTACCAGTGAAAAAATTCTTTAAAAAACGTATCCAATCTGCCTTAAAATCTTGTCCCTCATCAATTAGGATATAGTCAAATTTAAGGTGGGGTTTTATGGGATGTGACCGGAAGTAATCAGTTGCAGTTTTTATGAGCGAGGTTTCATAACCCGCGTGTTCATTTTCCTCTTCAAAATTCGCCTCTAACTGGTGTTCAGTTAAAAGCAATTTAATAAAATCGTGAAAATGACTAATAGTAATTTGAGATTTAAGCTTTTTTCGCTCTCCTTGATATTTTTCTGGACCGAATTGTTGACTACAGAGATCTCTTAAATAGTGTCTTAATGTAATATTAAAACTCAAAACTAAAATTTGTTTATTTATTTTCGCTGCTTGAACGGCCTTTTCAGCAATTATTAATGATTTTCCTGAGCCTGCTACTCCGCTCCATCTACGAATAGAACCTGGGCTTAAATTAGCTAACTTTTTTTGATCACTTGTCAAAATAAAAGGTTGCCGACGTTCATAGTTATAATCAGCATACTGTAGTTGTAGATTTAACTCAGATACTAAATTTCCAAGTAAACCATTCTTTGAAAAGATAGAATAGTTTCTGGATAATGCATAAGTATGTTCATCGTGATTTAAACGATTCGCAAAGTTTCCTATATAATCTATATCTATTTTGGTCCATACTTTTGTATGGCTATCTAAAGCATTACAATAATTCATGGCTGCATGTTTAGTTGCATAGTGAAAATAAACAATGGTTTCAATACATGAAAAATAGCGTGAAAACCTTTCAGATAAATCGACACTCGAAAGCAACTGATAATGCAAAATGTTTTTTTTATAATACTCGACTTGATTTATAGGATTGCTTTTATAATATTTTCCATCGGTACCACGGATATAGCCGTTTTCATGGTATACTTCAGAATTTAAATTCCAATCCTTAACTTCTATAATTAAAATACCTTTTTGGGGATGAGTTAATACAAAATCAGGTTTCATAGAATTAATATGGGGTTGTTCAAATACTGTCCAACCTTCAAATCTAAGACTTGTTCTGAATACCTCTAATAAATATTTTTCTCCCTCTGTTCTAGGATCATTCGGATTAAAGTTTTCAATAATTGTTGCAGGCATTTAAAACACCTCACAGTAATTTAATAGTCTCTCGGAAATTATGCCTACACTTCCTTGCAGAATGGTGATCTTTACGTCACAGCCATGCCGGATGAGTTCCTATTACCAAACAGCATTTTTATCATCTCATTTTTTTGAAATCTAATTTATTCCTCAACTTTTGCAGAATAAAAATAAAAATCGTTGCTTAATGTCACCAAATCTATGCTTCTTGGAAGAGATGAGACTTTCACGCGTATCTTAAATTTCAATATTTTCATTATTTTCTAACGCACCTGATAGCTTATGTAAATCAGCAAACGGACTACTCGAAACAATTTTACTTAAACTGTGCAAGCCTTGACCGATCAGTTCTCTATCATTTTCTGCCATTCCTTTATCAATAATTTCAAATGACTTCTT
>JARBTT010000124.1 GCA_029240055.1 Anaerosinus sp. | reverse complement strand
AAACAAGCACAATTGCTGGCAATCGTCGGGAAAGTAAAAAATGGTTTTTCTATCGCATGAGCTAAAATTTTGCAAGTATCTATTGCCTTCCCACCGCCAATGGCAAAAATCATATCCGCCTCTTGCACACTTTTATGCTCTTTTAATTTTTCAACATTTTCATAAGCAGCCTCGCCACCGAACCAAATAAATTCATCAATTTCAAGTCCAGTGCCTTCAACCGCTTGCAATAGCAACTCTCTTACTTTGGCCATCGCCGTTTTACCACCAATAGCAACTACCTTCGTACCATATCGCGGACAAATATCCTTTACCTTATCATAAGCTTGCTCACCAATGGTGTAGCTAGGAAAAATCACACTATATTCACTCATCTATCAAATACCTCATTCATCCTCTATTTCCAATTTATCAGCAACCATATCTGTGTACTTACAATTGAATAATGATTATAGTCTATCATTGAAAAAAAAGAATAGCAACACTCTTTGTTTACAAGATTACAATAAAATCTATTAGTTTTTCAGTCTCCTTGACAGGGAGCAGCTCACGAATCAGTGCTACGACTCTTTTCTTGCATAAAAAACAACCCCCAGACTTCGAAAAATCCGAGGAAAGACATAAAATTTATATCGCTAAGCACCCCCTGCTAGTCTACGCTACCACCCAAATTACCATGACTAAAGCAGACCGTCCATAGATATGAATAGTGCACAAGAATAGTACCAAAAGTATTGCAACAATTCGCTTTTGGCAGATATTATTCAACCACTACCCACGCATAGTGAGTATGTTCAGTCGCATGATAATTATCTGTACGTCCCTGAAAGTAGCGCTCTTCGATTTCTGACGGACTTAAATTCTCACGGAGACGTAAGCCTAAACTTGCAAGGTCTATCGCAAGATTGGATGCTTCAAAGCCTGTGATAATAGGTTCACCAGCCTGCTTCGTATATTGCTTCCATCCTTGCATACGAGAGGCCACTTTCTCAGGAACAAATGTGTCGGCATCGTAATAATCAAAAATAATACTGCTACCTTTTGGTACGCTATCAGCAATGGTACGCAATGTAGCAAATACTGTGTCGCGTGGCAAGTAATAGGTTACGCCTAACCAACTAATAAAAGTTAAAGCATTTGAGTCATAAAATGAACGTTTAATTGCAGTTTCCAAATTATCTTTTGTAAAATCGATTGGAACAAAGTTTAGGTTTAAGGGGTTATCCCAGCCCAATTCTGCAATACGTTGACGCTTAGACAACTGAGTTGCAGGATGGTCGACCTCAAAGACACGAAGCTGATTTCCCATGTCCGGCCGTCGAAATGCAAAAGTATCTAATCCTGCTCCAAGAATCAGATACTGCTGCACGCCTTGTTTTTTTACTGTTTCTTCAAGATTGTCTTCTGCATACCTTGCACGACTAATCATATCGGATGTAGATGACATGTTTTGCATGAAAAAAGACAATGCATCCTCTTGCCCCGAAAATTTCTTCGCAGGAAAGCAGTTTTCTACTATCTTCGTAAATTGCTGAGCGAATGCTGTACGCTCCCTCTGCAAAAGTAACTCAAATGCCAAGAAGTCGTTAAATATCTTAGGATCATCATACTTGGCATGATAGCCACGCTCGTAAGCAGCCATCATTGCAGTAAGACTTACTTGATCTTTCTTCATCTCATATCCTCCTAAATCCACGACTCCACCATTTTTATTTAAAATTTATTTGATTGCGCCGCCTTCAACGACAACATCTTCTGGATTTACAGAATCACCATAAGCTGGTTTCAAGGTTTCTTCAAAATCTTTGTGGAAGAATTTCTCTTCACCGAGTTTTGTTAATTCTGTATTAATCCAATCGCGTAATTCCGTATTGCCCTTTTTCACTGCTGGAGCTATCGCATCAAGTTCGCCTAGCTTAGTAATACCAGTTACATAACCTTTATTTTCTCTCGACCATGCAAACACCAACGTATTATCATGCGCAAGCGCTGCACCGCGTCCATCTTTCAAGGCTTGAAAAGCTTCGGTATTTTGATCATATTTTAACAATTCAACATCAGGATAATTTTTTGTAAAGTAAGTTTCTGCTGTAGTTCCTTTATTTACGATTAATTTTTTACCTTTTAACTGATCTACACTCGTGATCGGTGCTCCTTCTGGCGAAACTATACCAAGGGCAACTTTCATGTAAGGATTGGCAAAATCAACTTTTTCTTTTCTTTCTGGTGTCACCGTGAAATTCGCTAGTGTAATATCTACTTTATCTGCTTCTAACACTTCAATACGGCTTGCTGCTTCTACCAAAACGAATTCCACTTTGTTTTCATCACCCAATAAATCTTTGGCAAGGCGTTTGGCAAGATACACATCATAGCCCTGATTTTTACCATTGGCATCAACGAACCCAAATGGTGGTTTATCACTAAATACAGCAACACGAAGTTTTCCTCTTTCTTTAATTTGATCTATTGCCGATTTTTTCGCAGGCTCCGATCCGCAACCAGCTAAAACTCCTAAGGAAAATAATAATGTTAAAATCAATGATACCGTTTTAAGAAATTTTTTCATTGTTATCGCTCACTCTCTTCATTAAATTTAAATATATTTAAAAAGCGTTTAGCACGCTCGGTTGTCGGTGCGTTAAAAAAGTCCTGCGGCTTTGCTATTTCAGCAATTTGCCCTTCGTCAATGAAAACGATACGATCCGCTACCGCCTTGGCAAATGCCATCTCATGGGTAACAATCACCATAGTCATACCTTGTTTTGCTAGCTCGAGCATAACATCAAGTACTTCTCGCACCATTTCTGGATCAAGCGAAGCGGTGACTTCATCGAACAACATAATTTCTGGATTCATACAGAGCGCCCTTACAATGGCAACCCGTTGCTTTTGCCCCCCCGACAATTGCCGTGGATAAGCGTCTTTTTTATCGAGTAAGCCAACTCTGGTTAATAATTTTTCGGCTTGTGCCAGAACTTCTGTCTTATCACGCCCCTGTGCTTTGGTCGGCCCCAATAGAATATTTTCTATAATGCTCATATGCGGGAATAAATCATAGCTTTGAAACACCATACCAATTTTTTGCCGAATCAGATGCCATTTAGTTTTATCCGCATTGATCACTTCACCATTAAGCTTAATTTGACCGCCTTGAATTTCTTCTAATCCATTTAAGCAGCGTAATAACGTACTTTTTCCACAGCCCGATGGGCCAAGCACAACGACAACTTCACCTTTATGCACATCTAAGCTGATATCTTTCAGCGTTTCTACGTCATCATATTGTTTCTTTAGATTCATAATTTCTAATAACTTTTCTTGTGTTTTTTGACTCAAAATCTTTGCTCCTTTCTCTATAGATTTATTGATTTTGCCACTTTAACTCCAGTTTTTTCGACCAAAGCGATATTGGGTAGCAAATGATAAAATATAAGGCAAAAATACAAGCATACACCCAAAAAGAAGCCGAAGGTGTTTTCAATATTGAAACCTCAATAATTTGCTGCCCAACTTTGAGCACTTCCACAACACCAATTAAGACAACTAGTGACGTAGTTTTAATCATCCGTGTGGCCAAATTAATCGCCGCTGGAATCAGTCTGCGCACAGCCTGCGGAATGATAATATACCGATATATTTGTAAGTCAGTTAATCCTAGCGCCCTGCCGCTGGCTCTTTGGTGCGCTGGCAACGAGGTAATCGCCCCGCGGACAATATCGCCCATTTCGGCAATGCCCCATAATGAAAATACAATAACGGAAACCACTTCAGCGCCTAAATGGATATGCAAAACTTTTGTTAGTCCGAAATAAAAGAGAAAGAGCCAAACCAAGATTGGAATAATCCGAACAGCTTCTAAATAAAGTCTGGCAACAATTTGAACAAATGTATTTTTCACTGTCATCACGATCCCAAAAGCGATGCCAAATACCACTGAAATTGCAATCGCTACTATCGCGATCCGCATCGTCACCCATAAGCCAATAAGAAGTCGCAATAAATTGCTGCCTTCAAAAATAACGTTAATTCCCAAATCCTGCATGGCGCACTTTCCTTTCGATAAAAGTTAATAGAAGAGAAATCGGTAATAAAATAATCAAATACGCTACGACTAGCATCGTTAATGCTTCGGTGGTTTTGTAATACATACCGATTAAATCCTTCGCAACAAACATCAAATCCGCCAGGGCAATCGCACTGACAACAGAGGTTTCCTTTAGTAAAAATATCGCATTAGCTCCAATAGCCGGAATAGCTACAGAAAAAGCCTGCGGTAAAATAATATAACGCATAAGCTGCCAGCGATTTAAACCAACGCTAAGTCCCGTTTCAATTTGAATTTTGCTGACTGCTTCCAGTCCACTACGAAAAGCTTCCGCCATATAACTACCACCCAAAAACGCCAACCCGAAAATCGCACAGCTATAGGCTTCAAATTTAATGCCGATCTTAGCAAAACCATAATAGAGAAAAAACAATTGAATTAACAGCGGTGTATTTCGCGACAATTCAATATAGATTTGCACCACTTGCGCTAGCAGTTTCACCTTATAATAAATAACCAGGCTACAAATAAAACCGATGATCAACGACAGCAGGATGCCCCAAAAAGATAATTCCAAAGTAACCTCTGCCGCTTTCACGTACAGCGGAATACTTTTAACGATAAAATCAAAATCCATTTCAACCCGTCCTAAATTTTATTTTCAATTCGCAAAACATATTATATATATGCTTCCAGATTGTAGACATACTATGGACAGATAGGCCGCAGGCAGGCGATAAGCACCCATCTGCGTCGTTGCAGCAAGGTGCTGCTCGTCGACGTACAAAAGTACGACTCCTTCGCAACTCCTTGCTGTGCCTAGCATCTGAGCACTTCTCGCCAACCGGCAACCTATCTTCGTACTAGTTTATAAGTGGTACGAATTTAGATTATTTCTATATTATTAATACAAATATTTTTATTTTGTCGGCAGTCCGAAAGTATACTATATATATATGTTTTATTTATTTCTGTTTTGATTATTGTATTCTGATTTTTTGTTTTTGTCAATACATTTCATATATGTTTAGTATGAATTATTATATTAAAAAAGCTAATGCAAATTCTATTGCATTAGCTTTTTTATTGTTACAATCTATATTTATTTCAAATTCAACGCCTTGATTAAGCTTGGCAGATTCGCTTCAAAATTTACACCAAAACGAATATCCGTACCAGCGGCTTTCGTCCACTCGATGCTCTTCACTGTAAAATTCACAGCAATTTGTGTTGCTTCATCTAGTGCGACACCATTACACCATTTAGCAAAGCTCCCAGCAAGGCACTACCAAATACATCACCAGTACCATGATAATACCCTTCTACACGATCAGCCAATGCATAGCCAACAACACCTGTTTCTTTATCATACGTTGCCGCTCCAAGTTTTTTATCATCAAAATATACACCAGTTAGCACGACTTGTTTTGGGCCTAAGTCCGCTAATTTTTTAAGCAAATCTTCAATATAGTCTTTCGTATATGGACCCTCTTTATATTCTTCTTTGAGCATTAATACTGCTTCGGTGATGTTAGGAACAATCACATCGGCTTTGCCACATAGTTTTTTCATACCTTCTGGGAAATTTTGCGGAAATGATTGATAAAGTACGCCATTATCCGCCATAACCGGATCAACCAAGATTAAACTATCTTCGTTTCTGAAATCATCAAAGAACTTTGCCACAAGTTCCAATTGCTCAAAGGAACCAAGATAACCCGTGTAAATAGAATCAAAAGTAAGGTCTAACGTTTTCCAGTGCTCAGCAATGGGTGTGATATCTGCAGTTAAATCGCGATAAGTGAAACCAGTGAAACCTCCTGTATGTGTAGATAATACAGCTGTCGGCACGACGCTACATTCTACTCCAGATGCGGAGAGAATTGGCAAAGCCACGGTTAATGAACATTTACCGAAACAAGAAATATCATGAATTGCTGCTACTCTTTTTTGTTTTAACATATTGTAATCCCCCTAAAGCTGTACTATAAATTTATCTAAAGCAAATAATGCATTCTATGGTTGTGTGTTTTTTGAAACACACTCTGTTACAAACTATATTTTATTGTCCAATATCTCAGCTGTCAACGCAAAACCCTTGATTGTATCGATACAATATGAAGTATATTTTTAGCGTGCTCTCTGTGTATTAAATTATACCCTAATGATTCGCCCAGCTTTTTCTCCTGTGAATCCGCCTTGATCGACGGCAAGTGTTCCATTGACTAAAACATATTCTATCCCCGTTGGCTTCGCATCAGGCTTGCCTCGATCGGGAAAATCGGCGTTATCCTTCAAATGCTCAAAATCAAATAACGTAATATCAGCATCACTACCGACTTTAATGACGCCTTTATGAGCAAAACCAAACGTTTTCGCTGGTAGCAAAGTCGCTTTAGTTACCGCTTCAATCAAGCTTAAATCTCCACGTTCTTTGACCATTTCCTTAAAGTATTTTGGAAATGAACCAGCAATTTGTGGATGCCCTTCCCCTTTTTTATAGGTTCCAATATCCGTTGACGGCATCGCATAGCTTTTCTTTAATGCTGTATAAATCTCCGCTTTATTCCCCATAAAACAGATAACCGACTCATTGGGATAGTGCTTCCGCATTTTCAGATATAGTTCTCGATCCAAACGTTTTCCGAGATATTTACCACTCGCCACAACCATATCGCTAAACCGCATTTCATTATCAGCAATCGTTTGTTCATCAAACGTCGCCGTGCCGATAAAGGTCGTCCAATCGGTATACATCCCACTATCTATTTTGACATCAATTCCATTCTCAATCGCTTGATCGATGATCTGGAGCGCTTCCTCCATAATCCCTGTACCATATTGATAAACAAAATGTGAAATCAATAGTCTGACACCAGTCCGCTTCGCGACTGCCAATACCTCAAACAAAGAATATAAATCATTTTGCGTAAATAGCCGCGTATGAATCGGCATGACACGGTTAAATTCGGCACATACATTAGCCAGCGCTGTAATTTCAACAAATGATGCTCCTGGTGAGTAATCTAGCCCAAACGAAACGCCACAAGCACCAGCTTGGAGTGCGGTGCGAGTTAGTTGTTCCATTGCCGCAAATTCTTCTGGCGAGGCCTGACGATAAGGATCTGCTATGCCAACGGCTTGCCTTAGTGAAAAAGAATGCCCGATCAATTCCGCTTGGTTGATTACAAAACCATCTCGCATTTGTCTCGCAAAGAAATCAGCTATATCCACTGGACTGAGCCCACAATTGCCGCCAACAGTCGTTGTAATTCCCTGACAAGCCGATAGTTCTCCACTATATGCATAGCCATCAACATGACCATGCACATCAATAAAGCCCGGACTTGCAATGAGGTTCTTGGCCTCGATTACTCTCGTTGCAATTAAAGTGTCGGTCGTCAAGAGTACAACTTTGCCATCTTTTATGCCGATATTTATTTTTTTCTCTACACTTTTTTCTGTATCTATTACGACTGCATGATTAATTGCAACGTCTAACATAACAACGCATCCTATCTACTAAATATTACTCGAATCACCAATACCAATAATACCACTTTTTTGCGCCAATGACCTCTGTTTCCACTGACTAAGCCACTTTAGCAGTTCTTTTCGTTCTAACGGCTTTGGTACATTATATGCAGCCTTCATCTCGATGATTTTTTTTGCGAGCATCATCATCATCTCGGTTGCCGCACTATCTGGATAAGCCGCGAGCACAGTCTTGCCAGCAAGTTCACTATGCTCAATTTTTTGGAAATAGTCCAAATAAGCAATCTCTTCTAAATGAATGGCTTCTGCATACGCCGTTAATTGAGGTCGGGCTGGATAAACGTCCGCGAAATTCACCAATAAACCAATCGGCAATATCTTATGTTTACTCGCCCGTACAATGCCAGCAATCATACTATTAGCTGTTACAAGTGCAGGAAAACTGCTATTCGTCATAACGATACATTTTTGCATGACGCCATCGCGCATCGGCAAAATAAAACCAGTGCAAGGAATATCCCCAGAAATATCATACAAAATATAATCTAATCCTAGATTTTCAATTGCCCCTTGGCTTTCTAACATTTCATCAATAATATGAATTCCTCGCGCCATACAACCCACGCCTGGTTCTAAACTACCCAATTCAAGGCAATAAACTCCCGCCGGTGATTTTATAATATACTCTTCTATTTTAATCGTGTACTTTTTACGATATTCCTCTAATGCAGGTGTAACTTCTACTTGACCGCGCAATAATAGTGTGGAGCTTAAACTAATGTCATTACCAACCTGCAATACTTTGTAACCTTGCTTCGCTAAGGCTGCACTTATGTTAGCAGTGATCACCGATTTGCCAATACCGCCTTTACCTAAAAAACAAATACGCTTTGTGCTTTTCATTGGGCTTCACCTCTTACTACTAAAACTTCTCGCAAAAACTTCATTTTCCTTTATAAACGTAGAAAAGGAGTTGACACAAAGATAAACTCTGTGACAACTCCTTTTCTTTATGTTAAGAAATTGGGGAGCAAAATTATTCAGCAAATAAAGGTGTAGAAAGATATCTTTCACCTGTATCTGGTAGTAAAATAACAATTGTTTTACCTTTATTTTCAGGACGTTTTGCAACTTCTACGGCTGCAGCCACTGCAGCACCAGAAGAAATCCCTACCAATACACCTTCTGCTTGTGAAACTGCTTTACCAAATTTAAATGCAGTTTCATTTTCAACAGCGATAATTTCATCATAAATTTTTGTATTTAATGTGTCAGGCACAAAGCCTGCACCAATCCCTTGAATTTTATGAGGGCCAGCAGTTCCTTTTGATAATACCGGGGATGTTGCTGGTTCTACAGCGATTACTTTCACTTTATCATTTTTAGATTTTAAGTATTCACCTACACCAGTCAAAGTACCACCAGTACCAACACCAGCAATAAAGATATCCACTTTGCCTTCTGTATCTGCCCAAATTTCTGGACCAGTCGTTGCTTTATGGGCTGCTGGATTTGCTTGATTGGTAAATTGTGAAGGAATGTAGGAATTTGGCGTTTCAGCTGCTAATTCTTCTGCTTTCGCAATTGCCCCTTTCATACCTTTTACACCATCGGTAAGAACTACCTCAGCACCATATGCTTTTAATAGATTTCTTCTTTCTACGCTCATTGTTTCAGGCATAGTAAGAATGATTTTATAGCCACGCGCTGCTGCTACACTTGCCAAACCGATACCAGTATTACCACTGGTAGGTTCAATGATCACAGAATCTTTATTCAGTAATCCTTTTGCTTCTGCATCATCAATCATTGCTTTGGCTATCCTATCTTTAACACTACCTGCTGGATTGAAATATTCTAATTTCGCTAGAATCGATGCTTTTAAATCATTTTCTTTTACGAAATTATTTAGTTCTAATAAAGGAGTCCCGCCGATTAATTCTGTAATACTTTGATACACTCTTGCCATTGTAAAACCCTCCAATAAATTTTTATTTCAAATTTAAATAATAAATAAATTTAGAAAACATATATGATTAGTATGGTTTGAATTATATACTCACTTTCTCGTGATGTCAATAGTTTTTTAGAAATAAAGAGCCAATACATATAAGTTAGGTATGTCATTGACATTTTAATCTAAGTACAGTATTATGAAATAAAACATATATTATTAGTATGAAATGAGTGATTCTATATGAAAATTTCTGCAAAAGGTCGTTATGGTCTAGCAGCAATGACACACATCGCCCAAAATTGTCAAAATGGCGATCCAATTACTATTATTAGTATTGCCGAAAAACTCGGTATTTCAAAAATTTATTTAGAGCAAGTTTTTTCTTTGTTAAAAAGGGCTGGTCTTGTTCTTTCCATTAAAGGAGCGCAAGGTGGTTATCAATTGGTAGCTGAACCAAAAGAAATCACAGCGTTTGCTATTTTATCCGCTATTGAGCTTGCTTTATTTGAAGCAGCAGAATCGACAGTAAAAGAAAAAGCTGCAGCAATTGATGAAGCCATGCAACTTACTGTTTTTAATGCGATTGATCAAGCGCTTGAAACTACATTAAAAAATATTACGTTAATTGACTTAGTAAACGAAGTAGAAAAACACAAAGAAAAAGATAATCTCATGTACTTCATTTAAGATATAGTCTTCCTAAAAAAGAGTATCTCTATCACAAATAAAGTAACTGAATTAAAGGAGAATATAACTATGAACATAGATACCCTCTGTATACATGCAAATAAAATTGAACACAATCCAACTGGTGCTGTTAGCGTACCTATTTATCAATCAGCAACCTTTGCCCATCCCGGTGTAGGACAAAGTACCGGCTACGACTATGCGCGTCTACAAAATCCAACGCGTGAACATCTGGAAAAAGTAATGGCCAAATTAGAAAACGGCGTTGATGCAATGGCTTTCACAACTGGTATGGCAGCAACCACAACATTAATGGAACTATTTTCTCCAGGCGATCACATCATTAGTTCCGATGATTTATATGGTGGTGCACATCGCTTATTCGATCACATTTCAGTAAAAAATGGATTAACTTTTGACGCTATCAATACTTCCGACATTCGTTTAATTGAAAAGCATATCAAACCAAATACCAAGGCAATTTTTATCGAAACCCCTACCAATCCGATGATGCATGTAACCGATATCAAAAAAGTAACGCAGCTTGCGAAAAAACATCATATATTGGTGATCGTCGATAATACTTTCCTTACGCCATATTTTCAAAAACCATTAGATTTAGGTGCAGATATCGTGCTTCACAGCGGCACCAAATACCTTGGTGGTCACAATGATACATTAGCTGGCTTCTTGGTTGTAAATTCTACTGAACTATCGGACAAGCTTCGTTTTATTTATAAAACAACTGGCGCCTGTCTAGCACCACTTGATAGTTGGCTCCTCATCCGTGGGATTAAAACCTTAGCGATTCGCATGAAAACGCAAGCCAGTAATGCGATCAAAATTGCCAACTGGCTAAAAACGCAGCCTAAAATAAAAAAAGTTTACTATGTTGGCCTGCCAGAACATCCCGATTATGAAATTTCGGTTAAACAAGCCACTGGCTTTGGCGCAATGATCTCTTTTCATGTCGACAGTGAGCAAACAGCACGTGATCTATTAGAAAAAGTAAACCTTATCCAATTTGCCGAAAGTCTCGGTGGCGTTGAAACGTTGATGACCTACCCAATGCTGCAAACCCATGCGGATATACCAAAAGAAGCGCGTGAAGCCAAAGGGATTAACGAAACTTTACTTCGCTTGTCAGTCGGTATCGAAGATGTAGATGACCTCTTCGCCGACTTAGCGCAAGCTTTGAAATAGGAGACTAAAAATGAAATATAACTTTGATGAAATTATCGACAGAAGAAATACAAATTCCCTAAAATATGATTTTGCTTTAGAACGTAATAAACCAAGCGACGTACTCCCACTTTGGGTAGCTGACATGGATATAAAAACACCAATCGAAGTACGCGAAGCTCTTATAAAATCAGCAGAGCATGGTATCTTTGGCTATTCCGATGTGAAAATTGAATATTTTAACACGCTAAACAAATGGTTTAAAACGAATTTTGACTGGGAGACTAAACAAGAATGGCTCGTGAAGGCCCCCGGTGTCGTTTTTGCGATTTGTACTGCAATTCGCGCCCTTACGGAAAAAGGCGATGCTGTATTGATTCAACGCCCTGTTTACTATCCCTTCTCCTTATCCATCGTTGATAATGAACGCAAATTAGTAAATAATCCGCTTGTTTATACAAACGGTAAATATGAAATTGACTTCGCCGATTTCGAACAAAAAATTATCGACAATCATGTGAAATTATTTATACTCTGCAGTCCTCACAACCCTGTCGGCAGAGTATGGACAAAAGAGGAATTAACGAAAATCGGCGACATTTGCCTTAAGCACAACGTCCTCATTGTTGCTGATGAGATTCATGAAGAGTTCATCTATGAGGGATTCAAGCATCACGTATTTGCGAATCTAAAACCAGAGTTTAGCGACATTGCGATCACTTGCACCGCACCAAGTAAAACCTTTAATCTCGCTGGCTTACAAGTTTCTAATATCTTTATTTCCAATACTGAAATTCGTCGTAAATTCAAAAAGGAAATAGTAAAAACTGGTTATTGTGAATTAAATGCAATGGGACTCATAGCTTGCCAAACAGCCTATGCCCATGGTCGTGAGTGGCTCGACCAACTCAAAGTGTATCTTGCCGAAAATCTCAATTTCACGAGAAAATTCCTCGCTGAAAAAATTCCGCAGATAAAACTCGTCGAACCACAAGGTACCTACCTCATCTGGCTCGATTGCTCTGCGCTTAACCTAGATGATAAAGCCCTCGAAGACCTCATCGTCAATAAAGCCAAACTCTGGCTCGACGCCGGCACCATGTTCGGCTCTGAGGGCTCAGGTTTCCAACGCATCAACATCACCTGCCCACGCGCTACACTAGAAAAGGCGCTGCAACAATTAGAGGCAGCGGTAAAAGCGTTGTAAAATGCACTAAAAATAGAAAATCAAGCAGAATGATGAAGCTATTTATAGTTATCATTAGAACATCGCATCAATGATTTTTTTTACTTTACGAATAAAATCTACTATAATAAACATCTACTAAATAAACCAAAAACGCCCTGTGGAAGCAGGACGTTTCGGTTGAA